>NZ_JBWKUH010000020.1:0-92208 GCF_059420745.1 Sphingobacterium sp. GW821-FHT03E03 | reverse complement strand
GTCATAGGTATATAGGGCCAGCAATAGGGCCTGGAATAACCAATGAAAGAATCAGAAAAATTACTGCTTAAATATCTTGAGGGACAAGCGACTCCCGAAGAACAGGCCATCGTGGAAAGCTGGTACCACAATCTGCATACAGCAGATGTTTCTGGTTTTGACGAACTGCAGAAACAGCAGCAGCTGGAACTGATCCGGCAGCAGCTGCCAGGCTATCCGATCAAGAAAATCAGACGCTGGCCACGTATTGCAGCGGCAGCCATCCTGCTATTTGCACTGGGATCCGGTATTTTTTATTACAGTCTGTCTTCACGCGATAACAACCTGGTCACTGTGCCACAGCACAAAGACATTGCTCCGGGAGCGGTCGGTGCAACGCTGACGCTCGCCAATGGGAAGCAGATTCTCTTGGGTGATGCAGGCGAAGGCGAGATCGCCCGTCAGGCCGGTGTCAGTGTTACCAAAACCGCTGACGGCCAGATTCTGTATCAGATCTTAGGGGGCAGTCCCAACGATCAGAGCAGCAATACCTTATCCACCGCAAACGGTCAGACCTATGTCGTAACGCTTCCAGACCAAACAAAAATATGGCTGAATGCTGCATCCAGCCTGACCTACAGCACAGCGCTCTATACCAGCAAAGGACAGCGGAAGGTGGAATTAACAGGCGAAGCTTATTTTGAAGTGGCAAAAGATAAAGCTCATCCTTTCGTTGTCAAAACGGGCGATCAGGAGGTCGAAGTCCTGGGGACACATTTCAATATCAATAGCTATGCGGATGAGGTAGCGATCAGTACGACCTTGCTGGAAGGATCTGTCCGGGTCATTCATGGGCAACGGAAGGAAATCATCCGGCCCGGCCAACAGGCCGTCGCCACAGCGGCGGGAATCGCGGTCAAGGAGGTGGATCTCGATGAAATTGTGGACTGGAAAGAAGGCGACTTCGCACTGAATCATATCAACTTTAAAACAGCGATGCGCAAAATTGCCCGATGGTACGACGTCGAATTTATCTACGATAGCAGTGTGCCGCTCGATATGGAGGCCGGAGGCTGGATTTCAAGAAAGAACAACCTATCGGCTGTGCTGAAATTAATTGAATCCTCGGGACTGGCCCATTTTAAGATCGAGGGCCGTAAAGTATATGTCTCTAAATAAAATAGATGTTCTTAAATAAAGTATAAGTTCTTAAATAACCCTAATATAAACCTTAAAATGAATGATAAAATGAAAAGAGACTTCGGATAACCTATTAGATCCACAAGATTAACCAGAAGTGCTTGAAACACCCCTGGTTAAGATTTGGCCCAATCTTTCAATTGTTTACACCTACAGCTGCCCAAGCCCTGGAAAGTCAAGGTATGCTGTATATTAACCAAACTAAACAAATGTATAAAAAATATACTATTAAAATTGGTATAGATGGAATACTATGCCGTAAAATATGGCTGATTATGCGACTAACCACTGCCTTGCTCATTGTGTCCCTTACACACCTGAGTGCGTTGACCTCCGCACAGAAAATTACGATAAGGCGCCAGCATGCTTCTTTGGAATCTCTTTTGAAAGAGATCCGTAAGCAAAGCGGATATGATCTCTTTTATGATGGCCGCATTATCCCCAAAAACCAGAAGCGAAGCATTGATCTGGCCAACGTATCGGTGAGTGAAGCGCTAGAAACAGTCCTGAAGGGCTTGCCGCTGGCCTATACGGTCCACGCGAATACCGTCGTGCTCCGCCCAAAATTACCCGCTGGCAGTCCAGAAACGGCAATATTCATCCCCATACAGGGTATTGTACGCGACAGTACAGGACAGCGTATTGCTGGTGTATCCATATTAAACCGAAATACCGGACAGAGTATCTCAACCGATACGGAAGGAAAATTTAGCCTCAATGCCAGTATCGGTGATATCCTGGTTTTTTCCTTTGTCGGCTATATACGGCAAGAACACAAAGTCGCGTTGGCAGAAATGCTCCAGATTGTCCTGCAACAGGAAGAAATGAAAATGGATCAGGTCGTCGTGACCGCTTTGGGGATCCGGCAATCCGTCAAAGCCCTGACCTATAATGTACAGGAGTTTAAAGGCGAGGAAATTACGCGAAATAAAGATGCCAACTTCGTGAATAGCCTGACCGGAAAGATTGCCGGTGTCACGATCAACTCAAGCTCCTCGGGTATCGGTGGCGCGACCAGGGTGGTCATGCGGGGGACAAAATCCATAGCCGGCAACAACAACGCACTCTATGTGATTGACGGTATTCCCATTCCAAATAATAATGGCGGTGGTACCAATGGTCCTTTTGAGGGGGTGGTCAGCGGGGAGGGGATCTCCAGCTTTAATCCCGAAGATATTGAAAGTATCAGCGCCTTGACGGGCCCTTCTGCAACTGCATTATACGGAAATCAGGGCGCCAATGGTGTTATCCTCGTCAATACAAAAAAAGGTACCCGCGGCGATACCGAAGGGCTGTTTGGCAGTATACGTGTCAACGTATCGCATAGTTCGGATTTCTTTTCCCCTTTTGTGATGCCACGTTTTCAAAATACTTATGGCCAGTCCAATCCGCAGGAATATGCCAGTTGGGGAGCTAAGCTGCCGCAACCATCGGACTATCGGCCAAAGGACTTTTTCCAAACAGGTTACAATATCAGCAATGGAGCAAGTATCACGGGTGGTACCGACAGGAGCCAGACGCTGTTTTCTGTGGGAACAAACAATGCCGAAGGTATTATCCGCAACAATAAATTCGACCGTTATAACTTTTACCTGCGCCACAATGCGCAGCTTTCAGACCGCCTGACCGCCGATTTCAGCGGGATGTATGTGCGGCTCAAAGATAATAATATGGTGGCACAGGGCCAATACCAAAACCCCATCGTACCAGTCTACCTCTTTCCGCCGGGAGATGATTTTAGAAAGTATCAGGTCTACTCACGTTACGATCCAAACCGCTTGATCGAAACACAATTCTGGCCTTATCAGGATCAGGGGCTAGGGATGCAAAATCCGTATTGGATTACCGATGCGCAAAGCCGGACCACCAATACTGACCGTTATATGATGAGCGTGACAGCAAACTATAAGGTAACAGATTGGTTGAATGTGACCGGGCGCGCCCGTATTGATAATAGTGTACTGGAGAGTGAAACCAAAAGACCCGCTGGTACCTGGGGACTATTTGCTTCCGAATTTGGCTATTATCAGACTGGTAAGAACACAACCAAAAATACGTACCTGGATCTGATTGCCAGTATGAAGCATAGCTTTGCGGACAACCGCTTCTCTCTACGCACGAATGTAGGTGGGAGCTATCAAAACGATCGTTTGGATGGTTTAGGTGCCGGTGGCAACCTGCTTCGCCTGGCTAACTTTTACTCGGTACAGGAGAACACGGACAACCCGGCGACACAAACTTACAGTGCCACTCAGCTGCAGTCTGTCTTTGCAACCACCCAGTTGGGCTATCAGAACTGGCTGTTTATGGACCTGACTGGTCGCTATGAATGGCCTTCGCAACTGCCGCCCGGCTTTGCCTCAACTTCCTCTTATTTCTATCCTTCTGTCGGTATTTCGGGGGTCATCAGTGATAAGTGGAAGGTCTCCAAAGCAGCAATATCCTTTGCTAAAGTACGTTTCTCCTATGCCGAAGTAGGCAATCCACCTCGTTTTGGCGTGGCCAATCCCGTGTTTTCCTTAGTCGATGACTCCTTTCGGCCAGCACCTTTTGCGGACTACCGTCCAGAACGGACAAAGTCCTATGAGGCCGGCATGGAACTCCGCTTTCTGCGCGACCGCTTATCCTTGAATGCAACTGTATATCAATCCAATACAACGAATCAGCTACTCGAACAACCCTTATTGGGAAGTAGCATCTACACGGTCTTCTTTTATAATGCCGGAGATATCCGCAACCGGGGAATTGAAGCGAACTTATCCCATCGGGGTAAATTTGGTGCCCTGGACTGGACTTCGGGTTTGGTATTTTCGCTGAATAGAAACCGCGTCATGCGTCTTTCAGAGGGCTTTATTAATCCGGCTACAGGGGAGCCTTATGAAAATGAACAGCGTCTTGTGGGTGGTCTGGGCGATTTTCAGAATGTACTGACTGTAGGTGGGTCAATGGCGGATTTTTATATTTCCCAGGTATTACGGGAAGATAATCAGGGGAATCTATGGGTAAATTCTAGTGATGGCTCCATCGGCAGGACGACAATTCCACGGCGTTATGTGGGCCGCGCTGCACCAGACTATACGCTAGGTTGGAACAATCAGTTTTCGTACAAAGGAGTGGATCTTTCCTTCTTGGTGGATGCACGGGTAGGGGGAATTGGTGTTTCCTATACCCAATCCATTATGGATGCCTTTGGCGTGTCGGAGCAATCAGCACAGGACCGTGATAATGGTGGCGTAATGATCTATGGTAGTCGATATCCCAATGTACAGGGCTATTATAATCTATTGGGAAATGGCGCGAGCGGTATGGCGGCCTATTACATTTATAGTGCAACGAATGTCCGGTTACGTGAGGTGGCCCTCGGATATAATCTGCCAACAAAATGGTTTGGTCCAAAAGGCCCCAATATTCGTGTGGCGTTAACGGGGAGAAATGTATTTATGTTTTACAACAAATCACCCTTTGATCCGGAATCGACTTCTTCTACCGGTACCTACGATCAGGGGATAGATTATTTCCGCCAGCCCAGCTACCGGAGTTTTGGTTTCAGTGTCCGGGCTCAGTTTTAACCTTAACGTACATAACAATGAAAAATTCATCTAAAAGATATAGGTTCCGGATGCTAGGCATCGGCTGTGCGGCACTGACTGTACTCGCTGGCGCCTGTACCAAAAATTATGCGGATTACAATACTGATCCCTATAAGGCTACACGTGAGCAAATGGGAGCCGATGGCTACCTCACGGGACGTAATTTTCCCATTATGATCAATGCGGTGATCCCGGCGGCAGATGCGGGCGCCGGCACCAATTTTGTAAACAGCTATCAGATTGCATTTAATCTCGCCGCGGATTGTTATTCGGGCTATATGGCCCAGGCCAACAACTGGAACGGAAATACCAACAACCTGACCTATGGTTTCAACCTGACCTGGGTGAACGAGCAGTTTAACCTGACTGGCCGATTGCTGAATGCCTGGAAACAGGTGCAGGAGGCAACGACACTTTCTGGCGATTCGCTGCAGTTTTCGGTTGCTCAACTGATCAAGATCACTGGTATGGTGCGTATGACCGATAGTTACGGTCCTGTTCCTTATTCACAGATCCCAACAGGAACCTTCACGCCAGCATACGACAGCCAGGAGAGTCTGTACCGGACTTTTATTGGCGAACTGGGGCGTGCGGCAAATCTGCTGCACAAACGTGGAGCTGCCGCAGGGACTCCTTTGGCACGCTACGACCAGATCTATGCCGGCAACTACCTGCAATGGGCAAAATATGCCAACTCCCTGAAACTGCGTTTAGCGATTCGCATGGCTTATGTTGATCCGGCCAATGCCAAACGCTTTGCCGAAGAGGCCGTCAGCCATCCCGCAGGCTTATTGACCGCGGTTGGCGACGGGGCCATACAAAAACCGGCGACAGGACTGAATTTTAAAAACCCCTTGCATACCCTAACCCAGGATTACAACGAAGCGCGGATGGGCGCATCCATGGATTCTTACTTGCGTGGTTACAGTGATCCACGAATCGGGGTATTCTTTTCGACCTCCACGGTACGTCCCAATGAATATGTAGGGGTACGTACGGGGATCAATGTGGTGCCGGCCGTGTATCAGTCTTTTTCGCAGCTGAATGTGACCAACGACACCGGCTTACCTTGGATGCGGGCATCGGAAGTATATTTTCTCCGGGCTGAAGGTGCATTGCGCGGTTGGAATATGGGGGGCAATGCCCAGTCCTTGTACGAAACAGGGGTACAGCTCTCTTTTACAGAATTAGGGGTAGCGATGCCGGCTGGTTATCTGTCCAATGCGACAGCACGACCCGCAAACTATACGGACTATGCACCAGGCAGTGCCTATAGCACGGCTTCCCTGGGCGGCAGTACCATTCGTTGGAATGAGGCCGACAACTTTAATACCAATCTCGAACGTATCATTACCCAAAAATGGATTGCGATGTATCCCAATGGACAGGAAGCTTGGGCTGAATTCAGGCGCACGGATTTTCCGCGGCTCTTTCCAATAGCGCTCAACCGGAGCGGTGGTACAGTCAATAGCACCGTACAGGTCCGTCGCTTGCCTTATCCTCTACAACAGTATCAAGAGAATGGTGCACAGGTCGCGCGCGCGCTGACCTTGCTGGGTGGAGCCGATAACGGTGGGACAAAGGTCTGGTGGGATGCCAAGCCAAGGTAATAGACGATTGATTATTTAATACGCTATTGTTATGAAAAAATATCGCATAAAAAGGATCCCTTTCTTTCTACTTGTCCTACTGTGCTGCTTGCTAACAGCTTGTCAGAAATCAAGCGTGGAACAAAGGGGTATATATATAACCCGTGCACAGGTGAACCCTTTTGTCGGCTTGTCAGTGGATAATACGGGTGGTTCATTGGCGGTGACGGCAAGTGCCTCCGCGGTTGTCGATCAGGATCTGAACGTTACCTTTCGGGTCAATCCGGCGCTGGTGGATAGCTATAATGCACAGCATGGAACCGATTTCAAAGCATTGCCCAGCCAACTTATCAAGCTGAGCGCTACCCAGTCGGTCATCCGTAAAGGCTCCAGTGTTTCGGAGGCGATACAGGTTGAGATAAGCCCATTGGGTGGAGCCGTTGAAGTCGGTACACAGTATTTGGTCCCGATCGAAGTAGCCAGCCTGTCTTCAACTAACTTTCCAATTCTGGAGAGCTCCAAAGTGCTTTATGCCCAGATCCAGCAGGTGCTGGTGAATCCGGCCCTGGATTTATCGCGGGCTGGTGGCGTCAGTTTTGCCATTCCGGATCCTATCAGCAATCTAAAGGCTTTTACCGTAGAGATGCGGGTGCGGGTGACGAATGGCCCATTTCGCAATAATATGACCCTCTTTGCGGCTTATCCCGATGAGATCTATTCGCGTTTTGGTGATGTGGTGATCTCACCCGATCAGCTGCAGGTCAAATATAAAGGGGTACAGCCGGCATCCAGGACACGTTTTTCGGTCAATCAATGGTACCATATTGCCTATGTATTTGATGGGCAGGCCAACAGCTTTCGCATTTACGTCAATGGGGTCGAAGATGCTGCTACGACAGCTCCTCCGGGGAGTTCCTTTAATCTCAACCAAATGTTTTTCGGAGCCAATGGCAACCCCATTCAAGTGCAGGAATTGCGTTTCTGGACGCAGGCGCGCACGGGTATTCAGCTTTTAAATAATATGTGCGCCGTAAATCCGCAATCGGATGGATTATATGGCTACTGGAAATTTGATGCTGGCCAGGGGAGTACGATTGCTGATGTAACGGGGCATGGACATACGGGTACCGTCAGTGGAACCCCACAATGGGTCACTGGAATCCGCTGTCCGGAATAGAGGTGTAAACAAAAATTGAAAACACAATGAAAACAATTAAATATCTGCTATATACCTGTCTTTTTGCAGGAAGTATTTTATTTGCTGCCTGCGAAAAGCAGAATATTCCGGTGCCGGAGCCTGTTTCAAAACTCGTTCCCGTCGGAAGTGAAGAATATTATGAAAACTTAAGGGCTTATAAGCGCAGCAATCATCAGATCTACTTCGGTTGGTGGGGCGGATTGGGGACACCCGGGAGCCCGGAGACGGTTAGCGTGATTGACCAGATTCCCGACAGCGTGGATATTGTTGCCTTCTGGGGTGGGATGCCACCCATCGGTTCGCATAATTATGAGACCATGCAACGGATACGGCAACAAAAAGGAACACGATTTGTCATTACAAGTTTTGGCAGTGGGGTGGAACGTATTATGCGGCAAAATGATCCGCAATTGATTGAAACCAATGTGATGCAGGCAATAGATAACGTTGCTAAGGCTATTGCCGATACCATTGCCTTATATAATATTGACGGATTTGACCTGGACTATGAACCTGGAGAAGCTGCCGAAATTAATTCTTTCTTCGGAAATCGCTATGCTGTAAACGGCAATAACCCACATGTATTGCGTCTATTTCAAGCGCTAGGAAAATACCTCGGCCCAAAGTCGGGAACGGACAAATTGCTGATTATTGATGGTTATAGCCATCCTGGCGTAGAACCCTATTACAGTTATTTTATGCAGCAAGCCTATGGTTCGAGTTCCCCTTCGGTCCTCCAGGGACGACTGCAAAACTATGGTCTCGGCGAGTGTCCGCCGCAGAAGTTTGTACCCTGTGAAAACTTTGAAAACTGGTGGCGGGATGGCGGTGTCAATTTTACTGATCCACAAAGGGGGACGATACCTTCGCTATTGGGTTTTGCATATTGGAATCCAACAGAAGGACCTAAGGGCGGTATTGGGAGCTACCATACAGAATACGAATACCCGAATACCCCGGATTATAAATGGACAAGACAAGCGATCCAGATTATGAATCCCGCTGTACGTTAATTTAAGGAGCTAATATCATGAAAAAAAGAATATATAACTGGTTATTCAGTTGCCTAATCGGGAGTCTACTGTTTGCCTGCAAAAGTGATGAGGTCAATACCAACAGTGTTTATCTAACCTTGGCGGAGGTCAATAATACAGCGAGGCTGACGGTGGATAATACCGGTGGTTCACAAGCTTTTAGCGTGACATCCACACAACCCGCAACGCAGGCGGTAACTGCACAGATTGCGGTAGATACGACCTTAATTGCGGCCTATAACCAACGTTTTGGCACCGCTTATCAGGCACTTCCACAGGGAAGTTATGCCTTATCCGCCAATGAAGTACAGATACAGCCTGGATTGACCGTCTCCGATGCGGTTAGCTTTCGGGTGAATGGAACCGAACTTTTTGAACTCGGCAAAGCCTATATGATGCCCCTTACTGTGCGGAGCACTTCGGGATTACCGCTTATTGAATCCTCCAAAACTATCTATTTGATAATCAATCAGGTTACGATTAGCAATGCAGCATCGCTTACCAATAATTATTTTAGAGTTGACTTTTCGCAGAATAATGAAGCAGTCAAAGCCATGCCGGCCATTACAATGGAAACCAGGGTGATGGTAAATCGTTTTCAGAGCAGTATGCCATTTATCAGCAGCATTATGGGGATCGAGGAAACCTTCTTGATGCGTTTTGGCGATGTGACAGTGCAGCCCAACCAATTGCAGGTAGGGGGAGGGATGATGACCACAAATATGAGCTTTACTTTCAACACGGGCACCTGGTATCACATTGCCGCTGTTTATGATGGTGCCCGCCTTCGAGTGTATGTGGATGGCCAGCTCTTAGCCAGCAGTAATGTAAGCCGGGTGGTTGACCTGACTAATACATGGGCCGATGGTTTTCATTTTGGTCGCTCGGCCGGAGGTCGAGGGTTAGATGGTGCCATAAGTGAAGCACGGATCTGGTCCAGGGCATTGACACAGGCGGAGATCGGTAATGGAAAATGCGGCGTGGATCCAGCCAGTGCGGGACTCGTGGGTTACTGGAAATTTAATGCAGCAGAGGGAAGAACCGTACGGGATATTAGCGGCCACAACCGGGATGCGGTTGCCGCCAGCAATATTCAATGGGTACCCAATGTACGTTGCGAATAGGGAATAGGAAAAAAATTATGAACCATAGCGATAAGATCGTATGAAAAGATATTTAAATAAACTGCGTGCTTCCTTTGTAAGCGGTATGAGCTGGATTATCCTGGTCTGCGTTATAGCCAGCTGCAGTAAAGATAATGTAAGTGCACCACAGGACTTGATTATTTATATGCCAACCGGTGCGGGTTTTAATACGGCTGATGCCAGTTATGTCACGGCGCGCAACAATGTGCTCGCCGGGGCTGGAACAGCCTTCCCGGTATTGCTGACACGGGCTTTTGACCAGGAAGTACAGGTAACGGCGACCATAGACACAGCACTGCTTTCCGCTTATGATCTGGCAAATAAGACGCAGTCCCCGGCTTTTCCGGCTGGTGCCTTTGTATTGGCGAACAATGGTCAGGTGCGTATCCCTGCCGGACAGGAACGCTCCGTGGATTCACTGCGCATTACCTTGGGACAAACTGGCGACCTGGACTTGAGCAAGCAATATGTGGTGCCTATACGGCTGGCAAGCACGAATTCCAGTCTACCTTTGAGCAGCAACCGACAGGTGATGTACTTGCGGGTGCGATTTAACAGGATCACCACACAGCTCAATGGCGTACCTGCTAACCGTGTGGTACCGGTTATTATTAACCGGACGCCCAATGGGGATGTCATCAGTGGCAACCTAAATGTAACGGCAGCTGTCAATACAGCCTTTGGTCAGTCGTTGACGGTAGGCCTTCGGGAACGGCAGGATCTGCTGGCGGGATATAACCAGGCCAACCAGACAAATTATGTGGCTTTCCCAGCGAACAGCTTTGCCTTTACTCCGGCCACTGTTTCTATTACCAGCGGCACCCTCAATGCGGCAGCAGCATTTGTCATGGCGCTTCGGAATACCACTGCCTTTGTACCGGGCCGCAGCTACCTGCTGCCAGTGGGCATTGCGGACGAAGGACCGGTACCGCCGCATGAGACACTCGGTTTGGCGTATCTAGCGGTGGAAGTACAATTGCAGAATATCAACCCGGCCAATCCGGCACCTACGGGCAATCGCATAGACCGTACAGGCTGGACCGCCACCGCAAGCTCCACAGATACACAGTATGCTCCAGGTGCCCCTGCGCTTGCCTTTGATAATAATGCTGCAACGGGTTGGCATTCGACATTTGCTTTTGGCACAAAACCCGCAGTAACCTTTACGGTAGATATGCAAAGTCAAAAAAATATACGCGGGTTTACCTTTACACCAAGGTATTGGGACTACTTTGGTTCGGGGTATATCTCCGCAGTAACAGCGATGCGGGTGGCGACAAGTAGTGATGGTGTTAACTGGACCGTCCAGGGCTCCTATACAGGCAGCATGCCCGGTGGTAGCGCCACCAATCCCGAACTGCGAAATGTCAGCTTTTATACGCCCGTGCAGACACGTTATTTCCGCTTTACTATGACAGGCTATGGCGAATATGCCGCCGGATTTGGTGAATTAAATGCATTTGAGTAAAAGTTTAGAAAAAATTGCGTTTCAATCTGATAGGTTTATTAAAATGGTGGTTTAGTTGGAGAGCGCACGGTCTTAGTACCGGCGCTTTCTTTTCTTGTCAGGTTTTCTGAATTACAGGCGTCTTCCGGCCAAACTCACCGGTTTTCCTGCTTCGTCAACATTGTGTACTCCACATGATTTGAATTATTCTTGCCGGTACACGAGGTCTTTGCTGAGACAGTGTTCTTCCCAAGGTATTTCTATCAGCCGGCTATGCGCGTTTTGTGGAATGATACTTTTTGGTGTCGGCAGGTAAAAATGGTTTTTATTTCCACTTACCAGGGTACCGCGTAGGTCGGGGATCTTTTTGAGGTTGCGCTGCAAGGCCGCAAAAAATGCTTTTGCGGATTTGTCAGCTTGTTTCATGATCTGCCGCAGGTGGATGATTTCTCTTGTCTGATCAGTTTCATAGCCGCCGCTTCCTGCGATTGTATATTCGGCCACAGGCGAATCGTAGAAGAGACCAGAGCTTGTTATATCCTCCTGATCTGAAAAGGGATAAGTCGATAGGAAAAATCCATAATAATCCGATGATGAAAAGCTTTCCAGAAATGCCGACTGATTTTCCTTGCTATATTTCACGTAATTACGCTTGCCTGAACGCCGGTTTATCGTTTCAATATAGGCGTGTGCATGATGTTTTTCCATCGTTTCTCCGCAATACCGAAAAAACAGTTGTGCAGGTATTGCAATCCAAAAGTATTGGCCCATTTTCTTTCTTGTATTTAATTCGTATAGTTCTCGTCCATGCTGGTCTGAATGGAAGTTGTTAATGAAATTTCGGATAAGCTTTTAACGCTACTTCTGCCAGATTATGCGCTTACTTATATGTTCTAGATTATATTTGATCAGGGTAAAGTAGTCCAACAAAACTACAAAAATAATCAAATACTCAAGATCAACTTTTAACAAATAGATTTAAGAGAGTATATGCTCCATCAGTAAATTCTAACGTGCGTGGAAGATATCTAAATATGTGGTTCGTCTCGCAGACTTTCGGGTACTTTAACATGCCTATGTTCAAAGCAGGAGAAAAGAAAGCCGAAAAAAATCTTTTTTTTTATAATATGATGATGAATTTCCTGAATATTATATCGCTTAGTATTAATATTTCTATAAATTTTATTGTTTTTCACCAGTTACATTGATAATTGTTTGGTTAAAGTTTAATATTGTTGAAAATATTATTGCCAAGTATTATGAAGTTTATATTCCCTAAATTATTTATTTATGAATAGAAAAATGAAAACGGTAGCTTTCCTATCGCTACTGTTTATAACGACCGGTATTCAGGCGCAAGTCGGAAAATATCAGTGGAAAGAGACCTCTGAGGGGGGCTATAGCTACAAATACGTGACCAACGACCCGGTTCAAACCCGGTTTTACAAATTGAAAAACGGATTGACCGTCATTTTAAGCCCAAATAACAAGCAACCCCGCATACAGGCTTATATTGCAACCAAGGCTGGTAGCAAGACGGATCCAAAAGATCATACTGGACTCGCACATTACCTGGAGCACATGCTTTTTAAGGGAACCGACAAGTTTGGTAGTCTGGACTGGTCCAAAGAAAAACCGCTGCTGGACGAGGTTGACAATCTCTATGAAAAATATAACCATAGTACAGATGTCAATGAACGCACTGCTATCTATAAAGAAATCGACCGTGTATCAGGGGAGGCGTCAAAATATGCTATTCCGAATGAATATGATAAACTGATGAGCAGCATGGGCTCCAAGGGTACGAATGCGTTTACCTCATTTGAGCAAACGGTCTACATGGAAGATATCCCCAGCAATGTGATCGATAAATATCTGACCGTACAAGCGGAGCGATTCCGAAATCCCATCCTCCGTTTATTCCATACAGAGCTTGAATCAGTCTACGAAGAAAAAAACATAAGTTTAGATAACGATAATAGAAAATCTACCGAAGCTATTTTTGCGGCCATGTTTCCCAATAATAACTACGGCAAGCAAACCGTTTTGGGCTCTGTGGAGCACCTTAAAAATCCATCGCTCAAAGCAATCCGTGAATATTACAACACCTATTATGTTCCGAATAATATGGGTGTTATTATGTCGGGTGATTTTAATCCCACTGATGTGATTAAGCGCATAGATAAGGCGTTTTCAGGCATGAAATCCAAACCCGTGCCAGCATATACCTTTGAGCAAGAGCAGCCCATCACAAATCCAATTTCAAGGACTGTCAAAGGCCCTGCTTCGGAATATGTCTTAATGGGTTTTCGTTTCCCGGGGGCAGCACATCCAGATGCGCAGATCCTCAATTTAATGGCCAATGTACTTACCAATGGATCTGCCGGTTTGATCGATCTGGACCTTGTTAAGTCTCAGAAACTATTGGGAGCGGGTGCATTTCCTTATATTCTAAAAGATTATTCAATGCTTATTCTTCAAGGTAATCCAGGTACCGGCCAGAGCCTTGAAGATGTCAAAAAACTGTTGTTGGCTGAATTGGAGAAATTGAAAAAAGGAGATTTCTCTGCGGACTTGTTGACATCTATCATCAATAATGAAAAAAAATCACAGATTAAACTCTTCGAAAACTACACCAGTACCGCCGAACAGCTTATGTCAGGCTTTAATTCGGAGTTGGATTGGGCAAAAGAGTTGGCTTATACGGACCGCTTGTCTAAGATTACGAAAGAAGATATTGTTCGCTTTGCGAATAAATATATTTCTGACGTCAATTATGTGACCGTCTTCAAGGAAAAAGGGCAGGATACCAATGTAGATAAAGTAGTCAAGCCAGCCATTACGCCTATTACGGTCAATCGGAATGTAGAATCTGCATTTTTGAAACAGATTAATGCAATGCCGGAGCAGAATATCAGTCCTAAATGGATAGATTTTGATCAGGAGATTTCTAAATCAAAGCTGAAGGATTTGGATGTATTAGCCGTTCAAAACAAAGATAACGAACTATTTGCCCTGACTTATCATTATGATTTTGGTAGCTGGGACAATAAGTTACTGGGCTTGGCCGTCGGATACCTGGAATTTTTGGGTACGAAGAACAGGAGCAGTGAAGAGTTTAGCAAAGCGTTCTATAAGCTGGCGTCCGACTTTTCAGTTTCTTCCGGAAATGAGGAAAGCAGTGTTTCTATTTCTGGTTTGGGTAGTAATTTTAAGGAGTCGGTCGGTCTGTTGCAAGATCTGATGCATAACTGTGTAGCGGATGAGCGGGCATTTACCGCATTCATTGACCGTGTTAAAAAATCCCGTACCAATGCCAAGGAGAATAAAGCTTCTATCATGGAGGGGCTAAAAGCGTATGCACGTTATGGTGCCAAAAACCCGTTTAATTACACCTATACCGATCAAGAGTTGGATGGATTGAAAGCTTCAGACCTAGTGGCGGTATTGCATAAGTTAGCGGATGCTAAACACCGTATACTATACTATGGACCGGAGCCTGTGAATGAATTGGTAAAAAATCTGACACCGCTAAAAAATAATAACACGGCCTATGCAACAATAGAAAAGGGTGTAAAATTTGTAGAAAAGCCGACAGATGAGAGCAAAGTCTTTTTTGCACAGTATGGTATGAAGCAGGTTGAAGTATTCTGGATCAGAAATTCAGGATTATTTGATAAAAACCAACTTCCGACGGTTACATTTTTCAATGGATACTTTGGTGGCGGTATGGGCAGTATCGTATTCCAGACGCTTCGGGAATCTAAAGCATTGGCCTATACGACTTATGCCTACTATGGACAACCACAAAAGAAAGAAAACCATGGCATGGTCGGTGCTTATATAGGAACGCAGTCTGATAAGTTTAAAGATGCTGTAGGTGGTATGAATGAGCTTTTGAATGAATTACCAGAATCAACTGTAGGCTTGGAATCGGTGCGTACAAATTTATTAAAATCATTGGCTAGTGAACGTATCACAGGAGCCGGTATCCTTTCGAGCTATATGGCGGCACAACGCCGTGGACTTACCGAAGATTCAAGAAAAATGATCTTTGAAAAGATTCCTCAATTGACATACAATGATCTTAAACAATTTCACAGCGATAATATAAGCCGTAAGCCATATATCTATTGTATTGTGGGAGAGGAGAAGGACCTGAATCAGGACAATATTACAACGCTTGGTAAAATCACTAAGCTTAGCTTAAATGAAATCTTTGGATACTAATCCGAACGGAGGAGATAGTTTTAATAGTTTATAGTTTTAATAGGGACCGCGTTGGCATACGTTGGTCCCTTTTTTTTAAAAATTAAGTGGCTTATTGCTTAGCTCATGTAATGAAAATTGTCTTTCTCATAGTGTTATTATCTGATTCAATAACACAAAAGTCTAATGAAGGCAGAGGCTATCTGTTGCCAAATTGAGCTTGGTTGTAGCCAAAATGACGGACACTATTTGTTCAATAGTCGTTAAGTGGTAATTGCCTGATGTGTGCTTTATCAGAAAAACCGCAGATGTCCACGAATGATAATTTAGTTCCTGCGAATTGTAATTTGTTTAATTTTCTATTGGTTTTGCAGCTAAATTTGAACTGTAACTAAACGTTGAATCATGAGTAGAATTGTCCATTTATTATTCTTTTTAGCTCTGGTCAATATCTGTTCCGCACAAACATGGATTGATATTGACCTGGAAGAAACGGAATATGTTGATGCTACTGACAAAACCTGTATAAAGAAAACTGGCGAGCCGTTAAATGGTAGATATGCGATAAAATTTAACCGTTACCAAACCAACTACGAGTCATTTATAGATGGTCTTAAAAATGGCGAGGCCAAAGTTTTTAGAAATAGGAAGTTGGCAGAAAAAGGTTTATATAAAAACAACCTAAAAGAAGGCGAATGGATTTATTATACGGAGGAAGGGGCCATCCGCAAACGGATTTTTTTTCAAAATGGTAAAATAAAACCTATTAGCGATCTCCGGTTTTTCCCGGATTAGTTTTCGGGAAACCAGCTTGGTAAATAGCGCAAAAATGACATGATTTTTTCCTTGTAGATGGCTGTATTCAATTTAAAATAAAAAGCGCCTTTCTTGGAATTTTCTTTGTCCTTTTCTTCCAATTTGATAATGAGATCAGAGGAAAGCAGCTTGCGGCTAAAATTGCGTTTATCAAATTCGATATTATATACCCCCTCGTATAAGGCTGCAATCTGGGGAATGGTAAATTTCTCTGGCAATAATTCAAACAGAATAGGATAGAGCGCTGCTTTCATCCGCAGTCGCTGCTGTGCCGAAGCAATCATCTGGTCGTGATCAAATATTAAAGTTGGATAGTTTTGCAATGGAAACCATTGTGCCTCATATTCCTCGCTTAAAATATGTGTATATTTTTGCGTATCTATCAGCGCAAAATAACAGATACTGACAACCCGGCTATTGGGCTCACGTTTTGGATCACCAAAGACACTGCATTGCTCCATGTATACATTTTCAAGTCCCGTCAGTTTATTTAATACCCTGCTGGCAGCTAGTTCAGGACTTTCGTCCGGTTGAACAAAACCTCCCATCAAACTCCATTTGTTCCGCTCCGGCTCAAAATCGCGTTTTATCAATAATACCTGCAGGGATTCGCCATTAAATCCAAATATAATACAGTCTACCGCTAAAAGGATTGCTGAGTCTTCTCTATAATATTCCATTATCTATTGTTTTGTCTCTCTTTTGACTTGATCTATTTTTTTTGATAAACCTAAATAGCTGAACAAATGTACGGTACAATGCGCTCTGCCGTTTTAGACATCTGTAATTACCCTATACCTATCACCCTTGGATTTATCTTATTTCGATGAGATGAAGATAGTTCAATTTTTTAAATATGAAAATTTTCTTTCATATTTAAAAAAATAAATGTTAATTTGACACTAATTATTTTTAGGCCAATTATCCAGCTGGACAAACACCAAAAAGTAAGCTTTAAATCGAATTATAGATTATAAACCAAATTCAGTTAAAATGAGTAAATCATATGTCATCGGGGTGGATTACGGGAGCGATTCTGTTCGTTCAGTCTTGGTTGATGCAAGTTGTGGGTCGGAGATTTCGTCTTCCGTATTTTATTATCCGCGTTGGAAAAGGGGTGAGTTTTGCGATGCTGCGCTCAGCCAGTTTAGACAGCACCCCCTGGATTACATCGAGGGCCTGGAAGCTACTGTAAAAGATTGTTTACAAAAATCCGGGATACAAAATATGGGAGAGCTGGTGAAAGCAATTTCGGTGGACACTACGGGTTCCACACCGGTCGCTGTGAATGAAGCGGGGGTGCCGCTGGCATTACTGCCGGAGTTCAAGGACAATCCCAATGCTATGTTCATCCTCTGGAAAGATCATACCGCGGTCAAGGAGGCCAAAGAGATCAATCGATACAACCAAGGCTACGCTGTTGATTACCTGAAATACGTAGGCGGCGTTTATTCTTCGGAGTGGTTCTGGGCCAAACTGCTCCATATCGTTAGAGTAGATATGCAGGTGCGCCAAGCAACATTTAGCTGGGTGGAACACTGTGATTATATTCCTTTTTTGCTTACTGGTGGAAAACAGGCTAGCGCCATTAAGCGAAGCGTTTGCGCTGTTGGGCACAAGTCGCTATGGGCCGCTGAGTTTGGTGGCCTGCCACCCAATGCATTCTTCGCCGGTATTGACCCCTTGTTGGACGGCTTTGTTGATCGCTTGTTTTCCGAAACCTATACTTCGGATAGGCCGGCGGGTCACCTTTCCCCAGAATGGGCAGAGCGTTTAGGTCTTTCTACCTCCGTTGTCGTTGGTGTGGGTGCATTCGATTGCCACATGGGTGCCGTAGGTGGGCAGATTGAACCTTATTATCTGAGCAAAGTCATGGGAACATCCACCTGCGATATGCTGGTTGCTCCAAAAGAAGAGGTGGAGGGTGTATTGGTAAAGGGTATCTGTGGTCAGGTGGACGGTTCCATTATCCCCGGAATGATAGGCATGGAGGCTGGTCAGTCTGCTTTTGGAGATGCCTATGCCTGGTTGAAGCAGTTGCTCTTATGGCCAACATACAATCTGATACCTGAACTAGAGGGGCTTAGCGATACGATGCGTGAAAACATGCTGGCGACACTGGAGGAAAAATTGTTGTTGCGATTAAGTGAAAAGGCGAACAAATTGCCGCTAACTGCGGATTCGGAACTGGCGGTGGACTGGCTCAATGGCCGTCGAACTCCAGATGCGGATCAGTCGCTCAAAGCTGCAATCATGGGATTGCAGCTCGGTACCGATGCTCCGGCGATCTTCAGGGCGATTGCCGAGGCGACCTGCTTTGGCGCCAAAGCGATCGTGGAGCGCTTTGTGGATCAGGGGATCCCCATAAAGGGGCTGATCGGGCTTGGTGGTGTCGCCAAAAAATCGCCTTTTATCATGCAGATGATGGCCAATGTAATGAATATGCCGATCCGTATCCATAAAAGCGAGCAGACCTGTGCACTTGGTGCGGCCATGTTTGCGGCCACCGCTGCTGGATTATATGATCGGGTAGAGGATGCCATGAAAGCCATGGGACAGGGCTTTGAATGCACATACGAACCGGAGGAAAAATGGGTGCCCCGCTATGCCGAACGTTATGAAAAATACAAAGCCCTCGGTGCTTTTGTAGAAAGTAGTGTATCTCTGCCTGTTACTGTTTAACCACAAAATGAGTAGTATGTATAATTCAATTAAAGAAGAGGCTTATCGCTGCAATATGCAGCTGCCGCAGTTGGGACTTGTGCTTTTTACCTTTGGAAATGTGAGTGTTGTCGACCGTCAGCAGGGTGTTTTTGCGATTAAACCCAGTGGTGTGCCCTACGAAGAATTGTCTCCCGATCTGATGGTGGTGGTGGACTTTGACGGACAGGTAATCGAAGGCAAGCTTAGGCCTTCCTCGGATACAAAGACACATGCGGTACTGTATAAACATTGGCCGGATATCGGTGGCATCACCCATACCCATTCTACATATGCCACTGCCTGGGCGCAAAGCCAAAGGGATATACCCATTTTCGGAACGACGCATGCCGACCACTTAACATCGGATATTCCCTGCGCGCCGCCGATGGATGATGAGATGATCGCTGGCAACTATGAGCATGAGACGGGCTTTCAGATCATCAATCACTTCAATCAGCAGCAACTGGATTATAGGGAGGTGGAAATGATCCTTGTCGGAAATCATGCACCATTTGCCTGGGGTAAGGATGGAATGAAGTCTGTCTACAACAGTGCCGTATTGGAACAGGTGGCCAAAATGGCCTGGCTGACCGAGCAGATTACCCCCAATGCTCGACGGTTGAAGCCGGCATTGATCAAAAAACATTACGAGCGCAAGCACGGTACAAATGCCTACTATGGCCAGTAGCCTGCTGCTTGACAAAATCTATAACGAAACTAATATTGAAAAATGAATATCAATTTAAAAGAACTCGAGGTCTGGTTTGTCGTTGGCAGCCAGGATCTATACGGTGAAGAAACATTGAAACAGGTCGCAGCACATGCGGAAGAAATTGCACATTATCTGAATGCCCAGACCCTGATTCCGGTAACGGTGAAGTATAAACCGATCGTAAAAAATACGGATGAAATCTATGCGACGCTAACGGCTGCAAATAGCACCGCAAATTGTATCGGTATCATCACCTGGATGCATACATTTTCGCCGGCGAAAATGTGGATACGGGGTTTAAAGGCATTGCAAAAGCCGTTGCTACATCTCCATACACAGTACAACCGCGATATTCCATGGAGTGGCATTGATATGGATTTTATGAATTTAAATCAGAGTGCACATGGTGACCGTGAATTTGGACATATCGTCAGCCGCCTCAAAATAGGACGGAAAGTCGTCACAGGGCATTGGCAGGATACCGAAGTGCTCCAGCGGATCAATGTCTGGTGCCGGGCGGCAGCGGGTTGGCATGATTGGCAGGGAGCCAAATTTGCACGCTTCGGAGATAATATGCGCTACGTCGCGGTGACGGATGGCGACAAGGTTGAAGCCGAAACACAATTTGGTTTTTCGGTCAATACCTATGCCGTCGGCGATCTGGTCGAGGTCATCAACGCCAGTACGGCCGATGAAATCAATGCTTTGCTAGCGGAGTATGAGGCCAATTATGAACTGGCGGATAATGTGAAGGCGGGTGCTGAATTCCATGATAATCTCATTGAGGCGGCTAAGATTGAGGTGGGGCTGCGGAAGTTTTTGAAACAGGGAAACTTTAAGGGCTTTACGGATACCTTTGAGGATCTGCACGGGATGGTTCAGCTTCCGGGACTGGCGGTACAACGTCTGATGGCTGAAGGTTACGGCTTTGCAGGTGAAGGGGACTGGAAGACGCCGGCATTGGTAAGGGCATGTAAGGTGATGGGAGCGGGTTTGGCTGGAACCACCGCCTTTATGGAGGATTACACCTATCATTTTGACCCGCAGGATGCCATGGTGTTGGGCTCGCATATGCTGGAGGTAGACCCTGCACTGGCTGTCGGAAAACCACGTATTGAGGTTCACCCATTGGGGATCGGTGGCAAAGCAGATCCTGCACGGCTGGTTTTCAATGGCCAATCTGGCGATGCATTGAATGCCTCGCTTGTGGATATGGGAACACATTTCCGTTTGATCGTCAATAAGGTATTGGGTGTTGAGGTGCAGGCCGAACTGCCAAATCTTCCCGTTGCACGTGTGCTGTGGAAGCCTCTTCCGGATATGAAGACGGGCTGCAGTGCCTGGATCCTTGCCGGTGGAGCGCATCATACGGCGTATAGCTTATGCTTAACACCGGAATACCTGCAAGATTTTGCCCGGATGGCCGGAATAGAGTATATACTGATCGACGAGGATACCACGGTGGCCAAACTCGAAAATCAATTGAAATGGAATGACCTGTATTATTTACTTGGTAAATAATACGGACTAGTGACCTTCGGGTAGCTGAATGCTATCCGAAGGTCGCTTAGCAATACAACCAATTAGGGAAAATATGGAAAAATTTGCAATGGTAGACTACGTTATCTTCGTGGTTTACTTCTTCATTGTGGCGGGATATGGTTATTATATCTATCGTCAAAAAAACAATAGCTTAAGCAGTAGCAAGGATTATTTTTTGGCCGAAGGTTCATTGACCTGGTGGGCAATCGGTTCTTCCTTGATTGCATCGAATATTTCAGCGGAACAGTTTATTGGTATGAGTGGTAATGGATTTGAAGTGGGCATTGCAGTGGCGGCCTATGAATTGATCGCTGCAGTCGCACTCATCATTGTGGCGGTATGGTTTATACCAGTGTATCTGAAAAACAAGATATTCACGATGCCTCAATTTTTAAATAATCGCTACAACGAGACGACCAGCTTGATCATGGCTATTTTCTGGCTGTTTTTATATGTATTTGTCAATCTCACATCGATTTTATATCTGGGTGCCATAGCAATTTCGAGCATGGCCGGTGGTGGGGACAGTTTCCATACCATCACCGTTGCCCTCGCCGTATTTGCTGTCATCATTACGCTTGGTGGAATGCGTGTTATTGGCTTTACCGATGTCATCCAGGTGGTGGTATTGATTGTCGGTGGTATCGCGACGACTTATGTCGCGCTGACTCTGGTGAGTGAGCATTTTGGATTGGGTAAGGATGTGCTTGCTGGATTTAATAAGCTGATGGAAGACGCTCCGGATCATTTTAACCTGTTTGTGGACAAACCGGGGGCCGGGGCCAGTCAGGAGGAAATCAATAAGTATCTGATGCTGCCGGGAGTAGGAATGTACTTGGCAGGGAGATGGATCGTCAACCTCAATTACTGGGGCTGCAATCAGTATATCACGCAACGGGCCTTGGGTGCCGATCTAAAGACCGCGCGCACAGGAATCCTTTTCGCGGGTTTTCTCAAGCTGTTCATGCCCATCATTGTGATGCTCCCAGGGATTGCCGCTTATGTCCTCTATAAAAATGGGGCCTTGCAGCAGGAGATGGCTCCCGGCGGCGTATTCCATGCAGATAATGCGTATTCAGCGATATTGGGTTACCTGCCCAATGGAATGAAGGGGCTTGCCCTGGCCGCCCTTACAGCAGCCATTGTAGCTGGATTGGCGGGAAAGGCAAACAGCATCGCAACGATCTTTACCCTCGACATCTATAAGAAATACATCCGCAAGGATGCAAGCGAAACAAAGATGGTGTGGGTGGGCAAGATCACGATCGTTGTTTCGATTTTACTTTCGGTATTATTTACCTGGAATGACAGCCTGGGAATCGGGGGCGCCGGTGGATTTACATTTATCCAAAAGTACACGGGATTTATCAGTCCCGGCGTTTTCGCGATGTTTTTACTGGGGATGTTCTGGAAAAGAACAACCGGTGCAGCGGCGATCACCGGCCTGATCTTGGGTTTCGCCCTGTCGGTATTTTTTAATGAGTTCGCAACGAAGGTATTTGGTCCCGAAACATGGATCTATACGGCTTACCCAAATAAAGCGGGCATTTATGAGATCCCTTTCCAGATCTGTATGGGACTGGCATTTGCCTTTACCATGTTGGCCATGATCGGCGTCAGTTTATTCGGCCCGAAAATCAATCCAAAAGCATTTGCCTTGGATCGGTCAATGTTTAAAGTGGAGCCATCGGTACTTGCGCTGATCGTGGTAACGCTATTGATGGTAACCGCAATTTATGTTCGTTTTTGGTAGGATAAGGTATACTGTTGAATAATTAACCCATTTATACATCTTCTCCTGGGTTGACGAGGAGAAAATCCATCGGAAAGATGGAATAAAGACCTGAATAATTGATGAAAGATAAAATGATTATTGGCTTGCTAGCCTGTACTTTATTAACCTACGGGTGCCAATCCAATGCAACCAAAAATAATCCGCAGCATGCTGGGCTGGATACCGCCGCAAGCCCTGCTTTTGATAGCCGGATAGATGAAAAGGATGTCCGTTTATTCCTCTTGAAAAACAATAAACTAGCCCTGACGCTAACAAATTATGGTGCACGTTTGGTTAGTCTTAGCGTTCCCGAAAAGAATGGAAAAATGACTGACGTGATTTTGGGTTACGATTCGGCGAAAGAATATAAGGACAACTCGGATAATTTTTACGGCGCGATAGTCGGGCGTTATGGTAACCGTATCGGTAAAGCTACTTTTGCACTGAACGGTACGTCTTATTCGCTGGAAAAAAATGATGGTGAGCAATCTCTTCACGGTGGTACCAATGGGGTATACAACAAAGTGTGGGATGTGGTCAGCAATACCGATACTTCAATTACCTTGGCGTATACATCTCCAGATCAGGAGGCTGGATATCCGGGAACGGTCAAGATGCAAGTCACTTATACACTGGAAGAAAACGGTGGTCTGGACATCGCCTATCAGGCAACGACGGATAAGGAAACTGTTTTAAATCTGACCAATCACGCTTATTTTAACCTCAATGGTGCCGGTGATCCTTCTATATTGGATCATGAGCTGCAGATTGATGCCAAAGCGATCACTGAAGTGGACAACGCGCTGATTCCAACAGGAAAAAGCTTGCCTGTGTCAGGTACGGCATTTGATTTTACAAAACCACGGCTCGTGGGTGCCCATATTGAGGATGAGAACGCGCAGCTGAAGATCGGAAAGGGCTATGACCATAATTTTGAGCTCGATAAGAAAACGGGCTTTGAGAAAGTTGCCAGTGTATACGCTCCTAAAACGGGTATTCAAATGGAGATTTTCACGACCGAACCGGGGCTTCAGTTCTACAGCGGCAATTTTATGGCGGCGGATGATCCGAAGGGAAAAGCCGGAAAAAGCTATCCTTTCCGCTCGGCTTTCTGCCTCGAAACGCAGCATTTTCCGGATGCGCCAAACCACCCCAATTTCGCATCAACGGTATTAAAACCCGGCGAAAAGTATAGTTCGAAAACAGCATATCGTTTTACGGTGAAATAATATTCTCTTTATGATGAAACTAAATTTAAAACTAGGAATTGCTTTTATGCTGATCAGTGGAGTGATCCATGGGCAGAGTAGCATGAAGCTGGAACGTTCGGCGCAGGAATTCACGATCAGCAGACATATTTACGGCCATTTTGCCGAACACCTGGGGCGCTGTATTTACGATGGATTTTATGTGGGGGAAAAGAATGATTCGATACCGCATGCCAATGGTGTACGGACGGATGTCATCCAGGCCCTCAAGAACCTGAATATCCCCAACCTGCGTTGGCCCGGTGGCTGTTTTGCGGATACGTACCATTGGAAAGATGGAATCGGTCCTAAGGCGCAGCGTCCTACCATGGTGAACAATTGGTGGGGTGGCGTGACCGAGGACAATTCATTTGGCACCCATGATTTTCTGAACATGTGCGAGCTGCTCGGGGCTGAACCGTATCTGGCCGGAAATGTGGGCAGTGGCGAGGTGCAGGAGCTTGCCGACTGGGTGCAATATGTAAATTTTGCTGGCAAAAGTCCCATGTCGGACTGGCGGCGCAAGAATGGGCGCCAAGAACCCTGGAAGGTGAAATTCTGGGGGGTAGGAAATGAATCATGGGGCTGCGGTGGCAATATGACCGTAGATTACTATACGGATATCTACCGCAAGTATGCCACCTTTATGTCGGACTGGACCAATGGCGGCGGTTTGTACCGAATTGCCTCGGGTGCAAACAGTGCAGATTATAACTGGACGGAAACGCTCCTTAAAAATATTCCCGGTAGCTTGATGAAAGGGATGGGGCTGCATCATTACGCGGTGATCAATTGGGACAAAAAAGGTTCAGCAACAGATTTTTCGGAAGCAGAATATTTTAAAACCATGAAGTCCGCCTGGTTTATGAATGAACTGGTCGAGAAGAATATCGCCATCATGGACAAATATGATCCCAAAGGAAATATTGATCTGATCGTGGATGAATGGGGTGGCTGGTATGAAGTCGAACCGGGGACAAATCCAGGCTTTCTGTATCAACAAAATACCATGCGCGATGCCATGATTGCAGGAATGACCCTCAATATTTTCAATAATCACGCCCGACGTGTGAAAATGGCCAACCTTGCTCAAGCGGTCAATGTATTGCAGGCTGTGATCTTGACAGAAGGTAAAAGCATGGTGCTGACACCGACTTATCATGTCATGGAGATGTATAAGGTGCATCAGGATGCGAAATTGATCCCGATTACATTGCAATCGACAGATTTTGAATTTAACGACGAGAAAATTCCGGCGGTATCTGCGTCGGCATCACAGGATGCGCAAGGGCGCGTACATATTTCCCTCGTCAATATTGATCCTAAAAAAGCAAACCGGATTCGTGTGGACCTGGGCGAACTAAAAGCTTCGAAAGTCACCGGAAGAATCTTGCACGCCAACAAGCTGCAGGATTACAACTCATTCAAGGTGCCAACAAAAATTGTACCCACGGCCTATAACAAGGCGAAGGTTCAAAATGGGCTTGTAGATATAGAGATCCCGGCATTTTCCGTGATTGTATTGGAGCTTAATTAAAATTGCGATGAATCAAATTAGACGGATGAAAAAAAAGATTTCAATGTTGCTCTTGGTAACGGGCCTGGCGGCTTCGGCAAGCGCACAGTTGCCGGTTGAATTGAATATACAACTGGATAAACCTAACGGCAAGATATCACCGCATATGTGGGGTGTGTTTTTTGAAGATATCAACCTGGGGGCGGATGGTGGGATCTATGCCGAGCTGGTCAAAAATAGATCCTTTGAATTTGACAACCCCTGGATGGGCTGGAAAAAACTGGAACATGCTTCTACTGAGGGGGCTTACCTCTTGCTTAATGATCAGCAACGCAAAGGCAATAAGCGGTATATAAGATTAACGAATAGTGCTGGCAGCAAGCTGGGTTTACAAAATGAGGGCTTTCGGGGCATGGGCATCAAAGCGGGTGCTACGTATGAATTCAGTCTGCAGCATAGAAGCAATAGCTCCACAATGAATATCCATGTGGCGTTGCTGGACGAAGGGGACCAGCTGATCGCTGAAGCGCAAAGGCCACTACATGCCACAGCAGCATGGACCGAGACTGCGCTGAGACTGCAGGCTACGGCCACGACGGGTAAAGCAAAACTTAAGATATGGTTTACGGGTGAGGGGACAGTGGATGTCGATATGCTATCGCTATTTCCACTCGATACCTGGAAGGGGCGGCCGAAGGGACTGCGTAAAGATATGGTGCAGATGCTAGCGGATATGAAGCCTGGTTTTATCCGCTTCCCCGGCGGCTGTATTGTCGAGGGAAGGGATCTGGCCAACAGGTTCCAGTGGAAAAAAACCGTGGGTCCAATTGATGAACGCGAATTGATCATCAATCGCTGGAACACGGAATTTAGCCACCGTTTGACGCCGGACTATTTTCAGACATTTGGACTTGGATTTTATGAGTATTTCTTATTGGCTGAAGATATTGGTGCGGCCCCGGTTCCGATTCTCAATTGCGGTATGGCCTGTCAGTTCAACAGTGGCGAACTGGTGCCGATGGACCAACTCGACGAATATGTACAGGATGCGCTGGATCTGATTGAATTTGCAAATGGATCAACAGCGACCAAATGGGGTAAACTACGTGCGGATATGGGCCATCCCCAACCGTTTAAGCTCAAGATGATCGGTGTAGGCAACGAAAACTGGGGTCCTCAATATATTGAACGGCTAGCAGTCTTCAAGAAAGCGTTAAATGCAAAGCATCCCGAAATCGCGATTATAGCAAGTTCAGGGACGGATCCTGAAGGTGAGCGTTTTGAATTTCTTGACGACAAGCTGCGGGCGATGAATATTGACATCATCGATGAACATTACTACCGACCACCATCCTGGTTCCTGTCCAGTGCCAGCCGTTACGACAATTATGATCGCAAGGGTGCTAAGATTTTCGCAGGTGAATATGCCTCACATACCACAAGACCCAATGGCCCCGGAAAAAGCACCTGGGAGGCTGCGCTTTCCGAAGCGGCATTTATGACTGGCCTTGAACGCAACGGCGATGTGGTTGAGATGGCATCTTATGCGCCCTTATTCGGACATGTGGATGGTTGGCAATGGTCCCCGGATTTGATCTGGGTGGATAATCTTCAGGTTTACGGAACACCTAGCTATCAGGTGCAGAAATTATATTCTACCCACAAAGGCTCGGATATTATTCCCGTCAACCGGGATGGCCAGCTGGTTGCCGGAAGGGATAGTTTGTACGCTTCTGCGGTATACGACCAAAATACAAAGGAACTGCTGATCAAAATAGTCAATTACAACAGCGAGCCGATGCCTTTGCGTTTTGCCATTGCGACCGACAGAAAATTTACACAGGTTGCCCAGAAAATCAGCCTCGCCAGCAAGGATCTGAATGTCAGCAACAGCATAGAGGAGCCACTGAATATACAGCCAAAGCAAACGGATATTAGGTTTAAGGGCAAGACACTTACAGATAGTCTCGCTCCATATTCATTTACCCTGATTAAACTTCAAACCAAATAGTAGCTAGTTTATAAACCCATGAAAAATATCTTTATCGGCTTTGTCTTTTTGTTGAATGCTATCCACGGCTTACATGCTCAGGTAAAGGAATCTGCTCTGTCGGCTTATTTAATGGTTTATTTTAAGGATGAGAGCCACGGTCTTTACTTTGCACTCAGCAAGGATGGTTATTCCTTTACGGATATAAACAAAGGACAGCCGATTATCGCAGGCGACAGCATTGCCCAACAAAAAGGGATTCGCGATCCTTACATCTTACGTGGCCCGGATGGTCTTTTTTATATGGTGATGACCGACTTGCATATCTACGGCCAGAAGCAGGGCTATCGTAGCCAGGAATGGGAAAGGGATGGCAAGGAATTTGGCTGGGGCAATAACCGTGGTATTGTACTGATGAAATCCGCTGATCTGATCCATTGGAGCCACCTTGAGCTTCGACTGGACCAGCTATTCAATGGCTGGGAAAATGTCGGTGCAATATGGGCTCCCCAACTGATTTATGATGAAGGTGTAGGCAAGCTGATGATTTATTTCACCATGCGTTTTGGAAATGGCCTGAACCGCTTGTATTATGGGTATATGAATACCGATTTTACCGCTTTGGAAAACGAGCCACAGTTGCTTTTTCAGTATCCCAAAGTAAATAAAAACTATATCGATGGGGATATCACACGCGTAGGCGACAGGTACCATTTATTTTATGTTGCACATGATGATATACCCGGGATTAAGCAGGCTACTGCCAGCCACCCCGCTGGTCCTTATCGGTATGATGATAGGGAGTATGATCCAGAAAAAGCAGCCTGTGAGGCCCCGCATGTATGGAAGAAAAATGGCGAGCAAAAGTGGATATTGATGTACGATATCTATGGCATTTCACCGCATAATTTCGGCTTTAGTGAAACCTCAGATTTTAAAAATTTCGTCAATCTGGGCAGGTTTAATGAAGGAAAAATGAAGACGACCAATTTTTCGTCACCCAAACACGGAGCCGTTATTTCACTGACAAAGAGGGAGGCGGATCGTCTGGCGCAGCATTGGCAGCTGGACATGCCGGTTACAAGAAAATAGAAATTCATGAAACGATTAAGAAAACTTTTATTGATCTGTTCCTCGCTATTGGCTGGGACAGTTACAGCCACTGCGCAGACAGTGGGGACTGAATCCTTACCTGTCGGGAAAAAACTGGAACCGGGGGAGAGGTATCACTTTGTGGCGCAGGGAAACCCCATCATCAAGCATCATTATACCGCTGATCCCGCGGCGCTGGTCAAAGGTGATACACTGTGGCTTTTTGCAGGGCATGACTTGGCGGGTGGGCAGAAAGGCTATAAGATGAAAGATTGGTTGGTATACTCAACTACGGATATGAAAAATTGGGTTGAATACCCTGTACCCATGAAAATTTCGGATTTCGCCTGGGCCAAAAGTGGTGATGCTTTTGCTGGGCATGCCGTGGAGCGCAACGGTAAATATTACTGGTACATCAGTACTAATTGGTCGGGTATCGGCGTTGCTGTGGCCGACCGGCCTGAAGGACCTTACCGGGATGCACTGGGGAAACCGCTCCTGACCAACAAGGATTGTTTTGCCTCCACCCATGCCTGGGCTTGCATTGATCCCGCGGTACATATAGACAATGACGGGCAGGCCTGGATATTCTGGGGCAATCGCGAATGTTATTATGCCAAACTGAAAGATAATATGCTGGAAATTGACGGAGAGGTCAAACAGCTTAAGTTCGATGGCTTCGAGTTTACCGAAGCGCCTTGGCTGCATCAATATCAAGGTAAATACTACCTGAGTTATGCAACGGGATTCCCCGAGAAAATTGCTTATGCCATGGCTGATCATATCGCAGGACCATATACCTACAAAGGCCTGTTAAACGAGATTGCCGGAAATAGCAATACGAACCACCAGGCCATTGTCAACTTTAAGGATCAATGGTATTTTATCTACCATAATGGGGGCATCAATACGGATGGAGGAAGCTATAGCCGATCGATCTGTATTGACACCCTGGAATATCGTGCCGATGGTACCATAAAACGGATCAATATGACAAGCGAAGGACCTTTTAATGAAATAGCGCGATGATGTGTATGAAATATAAGTGGTATTTATCTACCATAAAGAAACGAATCGCTCTTGGCGCATTGTTAATGCTGCTGTTTTCAGGCTTGCGTGCACAAGAATTGCGGGTAGCCGGACCGGACGGAAAATTGGAGGTAAACTTATCGTTAGTGGAGGGCAAGCTTTATTATCGCGTGAACCTGGCAGGGCAGGAGATGTTAGAACGATCGCCTTTGGGTTTGCGGGGCGACAAGGTGGATCTTGCCAGTAATCTGCATTTGCTGGCCTCGGACAGCCGGGCAATTGACCAAACGTATGAGGAACCTAAAATCAAACGTAGGCTGGTACATTATCAGGCAAATGAACTGCTGTGTACATTGGAGAATAACTTAAAACAGCGGCTTGTAGTGATTTTTAGGGTCAGCAATAATGATATTGCATTCCGCTATGGTATTCCGCAGGAGGGTGAACCCGCAAATTTTCGGGTCGAGGAAGAAATGAGCGGCTTTAAATTTCCCGCTTCAACCACCACCTTTCTGACCGCGCAAGCTACACCGATGATCGGCTGGAAGAAAACAAAACCGAGCTATGAAGAAGCTTATGTACCGGATCAGGCGATGGGCGTACCTTCGCAATATGGCGTTGGTTACACTTTTCCGGCGCTGTTTCATGTCGGTTCCCGGGGTTGGGTACTACTTTCGGAAACTGGATCGAATGGCAGTTACTGTGGCACCAAGCTCAGTGAAGGCACAAAATCGGGTTTTTATAAAATTGCCTTTCCCGAGCAAGGTGAAAATAATGGCATTGGCGACCGGGGGCCAACGCTGGCGCTACCGGGCTTTACACCATGGCGCACAATCACTGTGGGCAGTACGTTAAAACCTATTGTGGAAACCACGGTTCCTTTTGATGTGGTCGAACCACAGTACGCCGCAAGTAAGCCTTATACCTTTGGACGCGCCACCTGGAGCTGGCTGGAGTGGCAGGACGGAAGTATCAATTTCGAAGATCAGAAGAAATTTATCGACCTTTCCGCTGCTTTGGGTTACGAATTTGTCCTGGTGGACAATTGGTGGGACAAGCAGATCGGGCACCGTAAAATCGAAGAGCTTGTGGCCTATGGCCAAAAGAAAGCGGTGGGGCTCTGTCTTTGGTACAACTCCAACGGGTATTGGAACGACGCACCACAGACGCCTAAAAATCGGATGAATACGGCCATCGCGCGTAAAAAGGAAATGGCCTGGATGCAGTCCATTGGAATCAAGGGAATAAAAGTCGATTTTTTTGGTGGTGACAAACAGCAAACATTGCAGCTGTATGAAGATATTCTTGCTGATGCAAATGAGTATGGGCTGACCGTGATCTTCCATGGATGTACCTTGCCCCGTGGTTGGGAACGCATGTATCCTAACTTCGTGGGAAGTGAAGCGGTATTGGCCTCTGAGAACTTCATCTTTACACAGGATGCCAACGATAACGAAGCTTTCAATGCGACTTTGCACCCCTTTATACGTAATGCTGTAGGGGCAATGGATTTTGGCCCTGTGCTGCTCAACAAACGGCATAATCGTGAAAACAATGGCGGGACGACCCGTAAGACAACGGAAACATTTCAGCTGGCAACGGCGGTATTGTTCCAGACTCCGGTACAAAATTTTGGTTTGACACCCAACAATCTACTGGATATGCCCGCGCATGTCATAGACTTTATGAAGCAGGTTCCCACTGTTTGGGATGAGACGCGGTTTGTGGATGGTTATCCCGGAAAATATGTGGTGCTGGCGAGACGCAAAAAAGAGCAGTGGTATATCGCTGCAGTGAATGCCGAAGGGAAGGAAAAGACTATTGAGGTGGCTCTGCCGATGCTTTCTGAAAAAGTTGTGCAATACATCGGGGATAATAAGTCGCGCGGGTCGGAGCAGAAAACGATACGCCTAAGCAGAGAGAAAACCGTCAAAGTGATTTTACAACCGGGTGGTGGAGCCATATTGATTGGAAAGTAGTTGTTTTAGTTTTGCCTTTTTTGGACTTAAGCTATGAAAAATAGATTGATTTTGTGGGCCTTTGTATGCCAGTGCACACTGTTGTTTGCGCAGCCCAAGCAGGCTCGTTTCTTTTCTTTGCAGGATGGGTTGAGCAACCAGCAGGTGCTGGATATTGTACATGATGACGAGGGCTTTACCTGGGTGGCGACAGAATTGGGCTTAAATAGATTCGCTGGAAAATCCTTTAAATCCTATTATGCATCCGAAAGCCAGGATGGCCTTTCGCTCAATAGCAACGAGATCAACACGCTTCTATTTGACGATCGAAAGCTCTATATCGGCACACGCTCCAATGGCCTGAATGTGCTTGACTTGAACAGCAATACGTTTACCTATTACCTGCACGATCCTAAAAATCCGAAATCCATTGCTACGAACGATATCACCGATCTAATCAAAAGTAAGGACGGCACGATGTGGCTGGCAACTTATCATCAGGGGGTTCAGCATTTTGACCCTCAAAAAAAAGTATTCACGCCGATCAATAAGAAGAATCTGCCACAGCTTCCCGAAAATAGCATTTGGTCCCTGGCCGAAGATAAAAGACGTACCCTCTACATCGGTCATGTGAATGCGGGACTCACGATATTGGATCCGGTCCGCCGCTCGGTCAGACAATTGACAAGCTTAAATTCGGACTATCGCTTGCCCGATAATGAAGTGAAAGCGCTTTTTTGCGACCGCTATGATAATATCTGGATCGGCACCCGCAAGGGCCTGGCAGTTTACCATCCTTTAACGGGGCGACTTCAGTTCATCCCTTTGGCCAGGCTCGCAAAAGGCAAGACCGAACCCTTCGTATATTCCATCAAGGAAATTGATGACAAGTTATGGATAGGTGCGGAATCTTCACAGCTTTTTATCTTGAAGCCAGACTATGGCTATGACAGTCAGGTAGCAGGTTTCAGGCAACAGCATGCTGTTGATTTGGGAAAAGGAAATAATGCGATGGTCCAACATATTGCGCCTGATCGATTCGGCAACGTATGGTTGGCATTATATGGTGGTGGCCTGGGGGTCATCAGTCACCTAAAGCCATTCTCTGATTTTTTCCCGGCCGAAGGGGTATTATCAGAACGCCTGGCAACCGTCAGTGGGATCTATGAAAATGAAAATAGGACCATGAGCTTGACTACGGAAGGCTCCGGAATAGTGGATACCGATCAGAAAGGTAGGCTGTTGCGGCAATTGAACAGCAAAAGCGGCGCTCCGGATGATTTTATCCTTTCGGCTTTCAAGGATCAGAAGCAGCAGATCTGGCTGGGCCTGAGAAAGGGCGGGGTGGCGGTAAAATATAAGGGATCAGATCGTTGGCAGGATGTCTTTTTGGGAGAGCAGGTGACTGACGTCCGCACGATTTACGAAGATCACCAGGGCTTTATCTGGATCGCTGCCCAGCAAGGACTGTTTATTTATAATCCGCTGGATAGAACGGTGCAGAAGTTGTTGATCAATAAGCCTATGCTAGGAGACTACGCGCCAAGGGCAATTGTGGAAGATGAACAGCATAATATCTGGGTGGGTACTTACGGACAGGGTTTATATGTATTTGACCAGCATCGGAAACTGATCCGAAAAATGAACCGGGGCAACGGCCTGCGCAATAACACCATCAACCACCTGCTACGCGACCGCAACAATACGATTTGGATCGCGACCAATGAGGGTGTGGCGATGCAGCGGGCGCAGCAGAAAATAGGTGATCTGACCCTATTGACCCCGCCGGGAGAAGGCGCCTGGCTATTTACAAATGCCCTGGCAGAGGACCAGTATGGAAATATCTGGTGTTCCACAAAATCGGGCATGCTGCGCTATGTACCGCAAGAAAAACGTTTTTTGCAGTATGACGAACATTTCGGCCTTCCTTTAGGTGGTTTTATCAATGGAAGTGTAGGAAAAAATAGCCAAGGGCGTTTGTTTTTCGGAATGCAAGAGGGTGTATGTTCTTTTGAACCGGGTAATTTACCTTTGAACTTGCCCGTATCGCCCGTGCGCATCGGTCGCTTTACGGTGTTTCAATCTGGGGAGTCCAACAGGCAATTGGATAAATATCCCGGCCCAACCCAGGAGGTGGAACTCAGGCATGACGAAAACAGTTTTCGCGTTGAGCTCGCCGTGATGGACTATGCCCTAAACGGTCTCGTAGAGTTTGGTTATCAGTTGCAGGGATTTAACAACGACTGGATTTTTTTGGGAACGGAGACAAACCTGGATTTTCGTAATATTCCCTATGGTGACCATGATCTTTTGATCCGCACGCGCATGAAAAATGGGCAATGGTCGCCAACATTGCTGCGGCTGAAGATCAAAATTGCAGCTCCTTTTTACCTGAGTCTACCCGCAAAGATCGCCTATGCATTAATTGTTTTACTGTTTATCTACACCTTAGTTTTCTTTTACATCAAGCGGATGCATGCCGAAGCCGAGCTTAAATTTAAAGACAGAAAGCATAAACAGGAGGAAGAACTCTACAACGAACGCATGAGTTTCTATACGCACATGACACATGAACTGCGTACGCCACTGACCCTGATCCTAGGCCCGCTGGATGATCTGGCGCATGAAGAGCAGTTAAATGCTAGGCACCGGGGGCTTGTGCAGACCGTTCAGCAAAGCGCCAGTCGCCTTTTTAACCTGGTCAACCAGCTCCTTGAATTCAGGAAAGTAGAATCTCAGTTTAAGCCCCTTGTGTTGGAAGCCGGATCTTTGGCGGAGATGCTCACCGATCTCGTCCATAAATATAAAGCGTTAAATAACAAACCCGGATTAGCATTGCTTGCCGACTTGCCCGAAGCAGATGTAAGAACGCTATTTGATCCGGAGATCGTACAACTTATCGTCGATAACTTACTTTCAAATGCCTATAAATATACGGCTGCGGGCTCCATTAAGTTGCATTTACATTACGAGGGCTCCGATATAAACCATTGGGCGGTACTCACGGTGACGGATACGGGCTGTGGAATACCGGCGCCGGAGATCGACCGCATTTTTGAGAAATTCTACCAGATCCCAAAGACCGGTATTCATGGTACTGGCATAGGCCTAGCCTTGGTGAAGGAGCTTGTTGCCATTCATCAGGGACAGATTGATGTGCAGAGCACGCTGGGGATGGGTACGGTGTTTACGGTTAGATTTCGGATGAGCAAAGTCAGTCCGAAAGAAGCAGAATCAACATTGGCCAGGCAGCGTAGCCTCATCTTATTTGTTGAAGACAATCCAGAATTACGTGCCTATCTGGGCGACAGTCTATCGCAGCAATATGATGTTTTGCTAGCCGAAAACGGCGCAATAGCATTTGAGCTCGCAAGCGCAAGAATGCCGGACTTGATCATAAGCGACATTATGATGCCTGAACTGGATGGCTTTCAGCTAGTCGAAAAACTAAAGCAGACGGCTTGTACGAGTTCCATTCCCTTACTGTTGCTGACCGCAAAAGATACAGATATGGATAGACAACGTGGTTATGACCTGGGCATAGATTCTTATCTGGTCAAGCCTGTTAGCACGCAGCTGCTGCACAAACGGATACAAAATTTGCTAGGAAGGACCAAGCCACTTCACAATAACCCCGAACATCATCGGGAGCAAAAAGATACGCAGGATGTCTGGTTCCGCGAAAATGAATTTGTACGCGATTTTATTGCGATCGTTGAACAGCACATGCAGGATGAGCTGCTGGATGCGGCAGCATTGGCAGAAAAAATGAATATGAGCCAATCCACACTTTATCGGAAACTCAAGGGAATCACCGGTAAAAATATCAATCAGCTCGTTCGTAAGATACGGATTCATAAAGCGGCAGACTTACTGAAAACAGGTAAATACAACGTCACCGAAGTATCCTTTCTGGTCGGTATCAACAGTGTCATCTATTTTCGGCAATGTTTTAAAGAAGAGTTTGGACAGCTGCCTTCAGCATTTCAAAAATCTGATCTGAAATTACAGGTACAAGGGAATTAAAAATAGATTTAAAGCATTCAGTCCAGCGAACCAAAAAAATAACCTAGAACACCAAAAAAGACTGTTTTTGACCAAAAATTGTATGCTAATTGACGGATTTGTATACGTTCTGCGCAATCAAAAACGGCTAAGTTTGGACAGTTAATCCAATTATAAATCTACATGCGGGACGAGAACAGGGCAGTATATTCTTACTGTCTTTACCAGCTGGATTTTATTATTTACTATTAATAAGTATTAAAATTTATGAACAACCTAAAGATTGTTTCTCTTTATACCATGTTGAGCGTTGTGCCAACACTGGTATATGCCCAAGAGAAGATTACGGGGCAAGTTTTTAACAAAGCGAATGAACCTATCGTAGGTGCTAGCGTTGTTATTGAAGGTGGCGGCAAGGGAACCTCCACCGACAAAACGGGGAATTTTGAACTGCATGCTGACAAAGGAATTCTTATGGTATCCTTTGTGGGATACAAAACGTACCGTGTTCCATTAAATGGGACGAAAAACCTGAAAATTCAACTGGAAAACGACGACCACGTATTAGAAGATGTTGTGGTCGTTGGGTATGGCAAACAATCTAAACGCAATATTACCGGTGCCGTTAGCAACATCAAGTCTGACGATATTGTACGTTCTTCGTCGACAACGACTGCTGGTGCACTGGCCGGTAAGGTGCAGGGTATTTCAGTAAGGGCAAAAGATGCCCGCCCTGGCCGCGGAGCGTCCATTGAAATTCGCAATATGGGTTCGCCTCTTTACGTAATTGACGGGGTGGCCTATGGTGGTCAGGAAGGAACAGACTGGGTAGGCACGCAGAACGGCTCCGGTGCGGATATATTTAATGCGCTCAACCTGGAGGATATCGAAAGTATTTCTATCCTGAAGGATGCGGCAGCCGCGGTGTATGGCTTTCGCGCCTCCAAAGGTGTGGTGCTGATCACCACCAAGAAAGGCGCGAAGGGGGATCGTGCAAAGATCAACCTCAATGGTTACCGAGGCTGGCAGAATCTGACACGCTTTCCGAAAATGGCAAATGCCAAACAGTATACACGTGGCCTCGTGGAGGCTGCACAAAATGTAAATCGAGATCCCAATTTAGTGTATACACCTGAGGAACTCGCCAAATGGCAGGCAGGGACCGAACCAGGTTACCAAGGTTATGACTATTACGATATGGTGATCCGTAAAAATATTCCGCAAAGTTATATCAATGCAAATATTACCGGCGGAAGCCAAAAATCCAATTATTTTCTCTCGATCGGCCATTTGAATCAAGAGGCCATGATCAAGGACTTTAATTACAAGCGAACGAATTTGCAGGCGAATATGGAGGCAGAAGTGCTGAAGGGGCTGACAATAGGAACGCAGATTTCAGCACGGCATGAAGGCACGCAGGATGTTGGCTTACCTGGTGGGGATGGTTATTTTTCATCCATATTGGCTATAATGAAAAATCGGCCGACCGTGGGGCCTTATGCCAACGATAATCCGGAGTACATCAACCATACAAATGATTTTCCTTATAATCCGGCGCTTTTCAGTCGCGATATTGTTGGCTACAAGGACAATAAATACCTTGCTGGAAACGTGAATCTCTTTGCGGCTTACAAAACTACTTTTGGTCTCTCGGCGAAAGGGACTGTTTCGTACAATTATACCAACAATAAATTTGAAGGTTTTCAATATACGTATGATGTGTACCGTTATGAAAACGATATATACAAACGGACCGGGGGAAGTGATGCCGGATGGCGCTACGACACCAACAGGGAGATTGTTTCCAGGTTTGCCCAATTCCAGATTGACTACAATAAGCAGATCGGGGATCATAGTCTAGCCGGGATGTTGGGTTACGAACGTTCGGATTGGGACAGAACGTACAAAGCTTTAGGCGCAAATCCATCCAACAAATATATTCCACTATTGCGTCTTTCGGAACTCAATGGTTTAAGCGATGAATGGGCCTATGAAGCGCGGGCAGGTTATATTGGCCGGATCAATTACAACTACAAAGGAAAATATTTATTGGAAGTATTGGGGCGCTATGATGGCTCCTACAAATATTATGACGGTAAGCGCTGGGGGATTTTTCCAGGGGCCTCCTTGGGTTGGCGGATCTCAGATGAGCGCTTCTTTCAACCTTTAAAGTCTGTGGTCAACGATTTAAAATTGCGGGCTTCCATTGGGCAGACGGGACTTGAAGAAGGTGTGGGCATGCATGACTACCTGGCCGGGTATAACTGGGCGGCAGGAAGTGCGGTGCTAGATGGTACTTATGTTCCCGGTGTACAGCCCCGAGGATTGCCGGTACGAAACCTTTCCTGGGTAAAAAACACCAATTACAACATCGGTATGGATGTTTCTCTATTGAATAATAAACTAACGCTAACGGCGGATGCCTTTAAGATTATTCGGACAGGATATCCAGGCAAGCGTTATGATGTGCTGTTGCCGGCCGAAATTGGATACGACCTGCCGAATGAAAACTTAGGTAAAAATGGATACTATGGTGCGGAGGGTATTATCACCTATACAGATAAAGTTGGCGAACTCAATTATGTTGTCAGTGGAAACATGACTTTCTCGCGTTTTCGTGACCTCGAAACCTATAAACCGCGTTTCAGCAATTCATGGAATGAATACCGGAGCTCGATTGAAGACCGTTGGGGTGGCGTATGGTGGGGATATCAGGTGGTTGGAAGGTTCCAGTCGGAGGACGAAATCCGTAACCATCCCATCAACAATGATGGTCAGGATAACCGCACGCAATTGCCGGGCGACCTAATCTACAAAGATGTGAATGGCGATGGTATCATCAATGACATGGACCAACGCCCGATTGGTTATCCGACAGGCTGGGCACCGATGATGACTTTTGGCGGCCGGATCGGTCTGGACTGGAAAGGTATCAACCTGAATATTGACCTGGCTGGCGGTGCAATACAATCCTGGTTTCAGGACTATGAACTGCGCAATGCTTTTCATGGTGGGGGCAACTCGCCGGCGTATCTGCTTGAAGATCGATGGCACCGCAAAGATCCCTACGATCCAAATAGCGAATGGATTCCGGGATATTACCCGGCTATCCGGAATGGCAATTCAGGCCCCAATAGCGTCAACAGTGATTTTTGGCTGACCAATGTTCGCTACCTCCGTGTACGGAATCTTGAGCTCGGGTACAACCTGCCCAAAGCCTGGATACAAAAATTAAAGGCCGAGAAAGTACGGTTCTATATTAATGCCTCGAACCTGATTTCCTTTGACAATGTGAAGGATTTCCAGATCGACCCTGAGATAGAAGCCCGAGCTGCAGTGGTATATCCGCAGCAGAAAGTATTTATGGTTGGATTTAACATGACTTTTTAACATGAAATTACGATTGATATCTATGGGGATTGCAATGTTTGCGGTTTCCTTACTGAACAGCTGCAATCACGACGACTGGTTTGATCGCGAATCAAAGACCTTGATTACAGATCAGCAGCTTTGGAATGATCCCAAACTGCTGACATCGCTGGTGGCCAACTATTATGATCGGCTGCCGACCCTGCATGGTGTATTCAATACCGGCGGAATGACCGAACTGGATGACGCCATGTGGTCCGGCCATCGCGACCAGAACTGGCGCAATGATTTTCAATTCGGTGATGACTATGGTCGCTATTGGGATTATGGTTTGATTAGGGACCTGAACCTTTCGCTGGAGAATATTGCAAAATTCAGTACGCAATTGAGTGATGCGCAGCGGAAGCAATATAATGCCGAAATACGCTTTATTCGTGCTTTCGTATATTTTGAACTGGTCAAACGTATGGGCGGTGTACCTATTGTGACGACACAGCTTATCTATGATTTCAGCGGGGATCCAACGCCTTTGCAAGTGGCCCGCTCCAAGGAACATGAGGTCTATGATTTTATCTACCAAGAGCTGGAGGAGATCAAAGAAGACCTGGCGGCAAACAACGCCAGCAAAACAAGAGCGAATAAATACGCTGCATTGGCGCTCGAAAGCCGCGCCATGTTATATGCGGCATCCATCGCCAAGTATAATAACCTCATGGCTTCGCCAATAACAACTGCCGGTGGAGAAGTGGGTATTCCCGCGAATATGGCTTCGGCCTATTACAGCAAGTCACTGGCGGCATCCAAGGAAATTATCAGCGCCCCCTTTGCCTTATATACGGAAAATGCCGATAAAGGGGCCAATTTCTACGATATGCTCAATAAGAAAACAGGCCGCGAGGTCATCTTCGCCAAGGATTATGCGACCAGTCTAAAAGTTCACCGCTTTGCTTACGACAATATTGTCAGAAGTCTTACGGAGGATAATGAGTCCTCGTTGACGATTTCCCCATCGCTGAGTTTTGTCGAGAGCTTTGACTATCTGGATGGTCGTAAAGGAACTTTACACACTAAAAATACGGATGGCAATTATGTTGCCTATCCCCATATCGATGCTATTTTTGCCAACAAAGATGCACGTCTGTATGGTACGGTTATTTACCCAGGTAGCGCTTTTCGCGGCCGTTCGGTCAGTATCCAGGCCGGAGTGGCAATTTGGAACAACAATAAATATCAACTGCACGCAGCTGCGCAACTTGGGCAACAGTTAAAAGAGGAACTCGGAAAGGAATATGCTGGCGGATTATGGACCGGTTTTGATGGTCCATTGTACGACGCGCAGGATGTGAGCAATACAGGGTTCTACATCCGGAAATTTGTAAGCGATGCGCCTGCAGCCAGTACACGCGGTACCTCGGCAGCAAACTGGTGGCCCTGGTTTCGGCTAGGCGAAATATACCTCAATGCCGCTGAAGCTGCTTTTGAACTTGGTCAGGTGGCCGATGCTACGGGCTATGTGAACAAGCTGCGTGAACGTGCTGGATTTCCGGTCAACAGCGTGACCAACCTGACCATGGATATCATCCGTAACGAGCGTCGTGTTGAACTCGCATTTGAAGACCACCGTTTTTATGACCTCAAAAGATGGCGCATGGCGCATCTGGTATGGGATGGATCTGAAAATGATACAAATGCCGTAGTCTATGGCTTATATCCTTACCGTATTGCCCGTCCCGGACATGTGGATGATGGTAAGTTTATCTTTGAACGCGTCAGACCGGCACGTTTCCGAAGAGCCCGTTTCTTCCGGATGGCCAATTACTATGCATCCATCAGCCAGGATGTCATCAATAAAAACCCGAAAATCGTTAGAAATCCATTCCATTAAATTATTCGTACGATGAAAATGAAACTATTAAGCTCTCTATTAGCTTGTATAAGCCTACTTTTTGTAGGATGTGAATATGATAATTATGAAGCCCCCAAATCAACACTTTCGGGCCGCATCGTTTATGAAGGTGCACCTGTCGGTGTCAGAAATAACGGACCACAACTTGAGTTATGGCAAGATGGTTTTCCCTTGCGCTCCTATATACCTGTTTTCTTAAATCAGGATGGCAGCTTCGCGGCCAGTTTATTCGACGGCACATACAAACTGGTCCGAAAAGGAGATTCTCCCTGGTTGCAGCAGGCTGCCGATACGATACTGGTTCAGGTAAAAGGGAATACGCACCTGGACGTACCTGTCATGCCTTATTTTACGATTAGCAATCCTTCTTTTCAGCAAAATGATAAGGGCATAACCGCGAATTTTACAGTCAATAAAATTGTAAATACGGCGAACCTTCAATTTGTTCGTCTATATCTCGGAAAGTCTATACTGACGGATCAGGGACAGCAGGAATTACGGGTGGATGCAAATCTGTCGTTGATCAGCTTTGGGCAGCCGGTCAGCATCCTGGCTACCTTACCGGACAATCTGAAAAACCTGGATTACGTATTTGCCCGCATAGGTGTCAAATCAACGGTGTCCAACGAATATTATTATACACAAATTCAAAAGATCGCCTTAAAATAAGTATGCTGATCAGAAAATTGCCGAACTTAATGCTTTAATTATCCAAGATAAATCTGAATGAAAAAAAATATTATTCTCCTCCTCCTTACCTTGTTTTTAGTACATGTTACCTGTTATATTTATGCACAGGCCTATCGCAATGGGCCGACCGAAAAGGATTTTGCCGGTTATTTATTTGCTTATTTTAAGGGCAATGCTGTGGCAGATGAAGCTGTCTGTTTTGCCATTAGTACCGATGGTTATACCTACCGTGCGTTGAACGGTAATCGTCCGGTACTGGATTCGAAGACCATCAGTAAAACCGGAGGTGTCAGGGATCCGCATATTCTCCGTGCTGAGGATGGAAAGACATTCTATATGGTACTGACCGATATGACCTCCTTCAAAGGCTGGGATTCCAATCGCGGTATGGTCCTGCTAAAATCGCAGGATCTGCTGCACTGGTCGCATCAGGCCATCGATTTCCAGCAGCGATTCACTGGGCAGGAAGATCTGAAGCGTGTATGGGCGCCACAGACCATTTTTGATTCGGCAGCAGGAAAATATATGGTCTATTGGTCCATGCAGCATGGGAATGGTCCGGATATCATTTATTATGCCTATGCCAATAAAGATTTTACCGATTTTGAAACCGAGCCAAAAGTGCTCTTCGTACCTAAAAACGGTAAATCCTGTATTGATGGCGATATTATCGAAAAGAATGGCCTGTTTTACCTCTTCTACAAAACGGAAGGTCACGGCAACGGGATCAAACTTGCCATGACCGATTCCCTGACTTCGGGAAAATGGATCGAACAAGTGGGGTATAAGCAGCAAACAAAGGATGCCGTAGAGGGATCAAGCGTCTTCAAGCGAAATCAGTCGGATCAATATATCCTGATGTATGATGTGTATGGTAAGGGAAAATACCAATTCTGTGTTTCCGATGATCTCGATCGTTTTAAAGTGATCGACCAAGAGATTGATATGGATTTTCATCCCCGTCATGGAACCATCATACCCCTTTCCAGAGATGAGCTGACCCAGTTGACGTCTCATTGGGGCAAACCCAAGGATATACCGCTTGCGTTGAAAAAGAACCCAATTCTGGACGGCTTTTATGCAGATCCCGATATTCTTTACGCCAACAAAACCAAAAGATATTATATCTATCCAACAAGTGATGGATTTGATGGCTGGGGCGGCTACTATTTTAAGACCTTTTCTTCGGCCGATCTTATCCATTGGAAGGATGAGGGTGTCATCCTAGATCTTAAAAAAGAGGTTCCCTGGGGACCACGACATGCATGGGCACCAACGATCACCGAGAAAAAAGTCAAAGGCGACTATAAATATTACTACTATTTTACGGCGGCGCAGAAAATCGGTGTCGCCGTAGCGGACCAGCCAACGGGACCATTCAAGGACTCGGGCACACCGTTGATCGATTTCAAACCTCCCGGCGTAACTGGCGGGCAGGAGATCGATCCGGCGGTGTTCAATGACCCCAAGTCAGGTAAAAGTTATTTGTATTGGGGGAACGGTTACCTTGCCGTTGCCGAACTAAATAAGGATATGGTCTCCATCAAAAAGAATACAATGAAGGTATTGACGCCTGACAAAACATTTCGTGAAGGGGTATATGTGATCTTTCGCAATGGAATATACTATTTTCTCTGGTCAGAAGATGATACCCGCAGCGAAAATTACCGGGTTCGCTATGGAACATCAACCTCTCCCTATGGTCCGATCCGGGTGCCCGAGAACAATCTGATCTTGCAAAAAGATCCGGCGAAAGGAATCTATGGTACTGGTCATAACTCGGTCTTGCAGGTGCCCGGAACTGACGAATGGTATATTGTCTATCATCGGTTTAATTATCCAAATGGGATCAGGATGGGGGATGCAGCAGGTTTCCATCGGGAAGTATGCATGGATCGGCTTTATTTCGATGCAAATGGCCAGATCGTACCTGTCATTCCAACCCATTAATATCAATCAGATCAACCTAAACGACTACATAACATGAGCATAATAATAAAAAATATAGCGATCCTTGCTGCATCAGTTTTAATCGGGCTGAGCTCCGTTTACGCCCAGCCGGGTTTTGGTGTCGCTCAGCGGATCAATGCAGACTGGCAGTTCCAGTTAGAAACCGCAGGAGCAGCACAAAGCGCAACAGCAATAAACGAGCAGTCCTGGAAATCGGTTAGGCTACCCCATGACTGGGGCGTGAAGCAGCCCTTGAGTCCAAGCCTGGCCAGCGCCACGGGATATTTACCCGGGGGTATAGGCTGGTACCGAAAACAACTGTCCATACCTGCTGAAGACCAAGGAAAGAAGATCTTTCTTTATTTTGAAGGTGTTTACAACCGCAGTGAAGTTTTTGTCAACGGCAAATCTGTCGGTAAGCGACCCAATGGCTATGTATCATTTTCTTATGACATCAGCCCGTATATTGAATTTGGAAAGGAAAATACCATTGCGGTCAAGGTCGACCATAGCAAAAGTGCGGATTCGCGCTGGTACACTGGATCTGGCATCTATCGGGATGTTTGGGTCGTCAAGGCCGATCAGGTGCATCTGGATCAATGGGGGGTATATGCCTATCCGGAACTTAAGGGTGGGAAAGGAGTACTCCATACTGAAATTACGGTGGTCAACAGTTCGTCCTTGCGTAGCCCAATTACCGTGCAGCAGGAGCTCATCGATGCCGAAGGCAGGCTCATTGAGAAAAAATCCGGGCAGCTTACTATCGCTGCTGCAGATAAAGCACGCCTAGACCTGAAATTGACAGCATCAAATCCAAAGCTGTGGAGCTTAACGCAGCCTATACAATATACATTGCGGACGACGCTTTGGCAAAAAGGTAAACAGATAGATCAGTCTGAAGTAAAGACCGGTTTTAGGACCTTTACCTTTGATCCGGATAAAGGCTTCGCCTTAAACAACCAATGGATGAAAGTGAAAGGTGTCTGCTTGCATCACGATGCCGGTGTCCTCGGTGCCGAGGTCTATACCGAAGTGTGGAAGCGTCGCTTACTCACGCTAAAGTCACTGGGTGTTAACGCCGTGCGTACGAGCCACAACCCACAGGCGACCTCACTTTATAATTTATGTGATGAGCTTGGTCTGTTGGTCATGGATGAAGCATTTGATGAATGGGAATTTCCGAAACGAAAGTGGCAACAGGGCTGGAACGTTGGCATACCTGGTTTTGAAGGAGCGTACGATTTTTTTGAAGAGTGGGGGGAGCGGGATTTGGCCGATATGGTCCAAAGGGACCGGAATCACCTGTCGATTTTTGCCTGGAGCATAGGCAATGAAGTGGATTATCCCAATGATCCCTATTCCCATCCGATTTTGAATGGCGAGAAAAAAGAAGGTGGTTTTACCCAGGCCTCTTATGGGGGTTATAAAAAAGATGCACCAGATGCCATGCGTTTGGGCGATATTGCCAAACGCCTTGTGGCTGTGGTAAAAAAATACGATCGCAGCCGGGCGGTAACGGCAGGCCTGGCGGGTGTAGCGATGTCCAATGAAACGGCCTACCCCGGAGCACTTGATATTGCGGGATACAATTATACGGAGAGCCGATATCAGGAAGACCACCAGCGTTACCCGACACGTGTCATATTTGGTAGTGAAAATCGGCATGATCTTCCGGCGTGGCTGGCTGTACGCGACAATGCGCATATATTTGGACAGTTCCTGTGGACGGGGATCGACTATCTAGGCGAATCGGGCCGTTGGCCTTCGCGTGGTTTTTATTCGGGCTTACTTGATTTTGCTGGCTTTATCAAACCCAGGGGATATTTTCGCCAATCTTTGTGGGCAGAAAAACCCATGGCTTATTTGGGAACCTATCCATTGGCAGGAGCGACCACGAGGACGGATGTGTGGTCAGCTTCGGAAACCGAGCAGCAACAACGAAAAAACGAAAAACCCTCGATGGATGCCTGGCCAATCTGGAATTATCAGGACGGTCAGCTGATCCGGGTGGTCTGCTATACCAATAGTACTGCAGCCCGACTAACACTGAATGGGCAGACCGTGGGTGAAGAGAAAAAATACGATGCAAAAACAGGAATTATCTTTTGGGATATCCCTTATGCCACTGGTAGGCTGGAAGTGATCGGGCTGGACAGCAATGGAAAAGAAGTTGTCCGCCATGCGATTCAATCCAGCCAACGGCCGGCATCCATTCAGGCGGTGCTTGTTGGGGATCCATCGATTAAAGCGGGCGGCCTGCTGCAGCTGATGGTACAGCTTGTCGATGAAAAGGGCATTCCCGTGGTTCTTTCAGAAGATGAAATTACCTGCGATATTACCGGGAATGCACGTTTATTGGGTATGGAGGCCGGAAATAATGCCGATATGGGCGATTATACGGATAATAAACAGCGGGTCCATCAAGGCAAAATGATCGTTTATGTGCAATCAACGGGCAAATCGGGGGACCAGATTACCATTCAGCTGACCTCACCCTGGCTGAAAGCCGCCACGGTATCCTATAGCGTTAACTGATGGGCCTATTCATCCGAGCGGAGTGTCCGTATTTCTAAAATTTTATGACTGGGGGACGTTGATGTCCCCTTGATTTTTACCTCTATTGTCGACATAGTGGTACTTCCTTTGGGAAGCTTTATGCGCGAGGTTTTAACAACAGCACTGCTATCAGTGCTCTTTAGGGTTTCAACAAGGATTCCATTGATCCAGATTTCGCTGGTCCGCAGCGCAGTATCTGTCATATACTTCAGGTATAATGCACTAGCATCTGTATTTTTTAGCTGGTAACTGAACCAGCCGCTGGTTTCACGCCAACGCGTATCGTCAGTGCTCCCGGCCTTGCTATTTTCTTCCCGAAAGAAATGATCCGATTCCGGCTGTTGTTCACCCGCAATCACCTTATCCACCGTGATTGCAGTGAGGGCAAGGCTTTCGCGTTCATCCCTTTCAATTTTATCCTGCAGCTGTTGAAGTTGGCTGGCAGTTGTTTGTGGCCAATACAGCATATACCTACTATCATGAAGACCATAGAAAGGTTCAAGTTCCATGTTTACCGTGTCTTTGCCCTGACGAAGTCCTGTGAGTGTAAAATGCAATGGTCTGTCGGAGATAGGATGAATAAGTGTCGGGATCGCTTTAGGATCAGTGACAAGGATAGGGATATCGCGCAAAGGGATCTGTTTTCCAGATGCGATATGACCCATCCGGCTATCGTCGGCCTTTAGTCCTGTGAGATCACTTGTTCCCGAACGTGCAGCGAGCACAACAGGCCCATAGGATATGCTGTAATAGTTGCTTTGGTCAGGCAACTGTTCAGTCTGGATTTCCATCGGTAATTCCATACGCAGGCGATCTCCGGGCTTCCAGACTCGTTTTATGATGACATGTGTTTCCGTGGACTCCGTAACGGGATAAGGCTTTCCATTTATTGAAATTTTGGGATTATCTTTCAACCATTTAGGTCTGCGCAGATAAAGTGTAAATTCACGTTTTCTTTTGGAATTTATGATCAGCGAGGTATACGCTTCCTTTGGAAAGTTGTTGTCCTGAATAATCTCGATGTCCTTTTCTTTCCAATGCAATTGGGAGGGAACAAAGAGATTGACGTACAAGTCATCCTGTTTATGCGCATAAATCATTTCGCCATACTTGGCATGGTTTTCCATGCCCGACCCAACACAGCACCACATACTCGTCTGCGGTTGCGAATAGACGCGATAATGTCCAGGACGGATCTGCGTAAAGTATACAAGCCCCCCATGTTCGGGATGCTGACTCGACAAAATATGATTGTATAATGCCCTTTCGTAAAAATCAATGTACTTGGCCTGTGGGTCTGTGCGGTACAGCATTTTTGTGAGCCGCAGCATATTGTAGGTATTACAGGTTTCGGGCCCTTCGATGCTCTGAACCATCTTTGAGAAATCGTTTGTTGGATTAAAATGTTCACTGACGCTATTTCCGCCGATGGCAATGGATCTATGTAATACCACATTATCCCAGAAGTAGCGTACGGCCCCGGTCCATTCCACATCCTTGGAGAGTTCCCCAATCCGGGCGAAACCCAGGACTTTTGGGATCTGCGTATTGGCGTGTAGCCCCGTTAATTTATCTTGATGTTTTGTTAAGGGAACCAGGATAGACTGATGGGAGAATTTACGCGCAAGATCCAGGTATTTGGGGTTTTGAGTAATTGCGGCAATATCGGCAAAACTTTCATTGAGTCCACCGTGTTCACTGCGCAACATGTCCTGCACCTGTGCATCAGACAGTTGAGAAACCAATTTGCAAGCCCAATCAGTCATCTCAATAAGCATATTTTTAGCGCTTTTATCAGCAGTTAGCAAGTAGACGTCCCGTAATCCGGCATAGGTTTTATGAATATTGTAAAGCGGGACCCACTTTCCGTTCAGGCTAAACGTACTCGATTGGATATTTCCGGCATGAATTTCTTCCCAAATACGTTTACCACCGGGGACACCGCCGATATAGCCATTTCCATTTGCCTGCTGACAGCGCTGCAGGTTTACAATCATATAATCAAGCCGTTCTTTGATACGTAGATCTCCAGTAGAGGCGTACATATTGGCAAGCGCGGAAAGATAATGACCACCAATATGACCGTCCAAACCCGTATTTTCCCAGTTGGTATATGACTCTTTAACGACTGCTAATCCCGCTTCCCTTAAGAATGGAGCGAGGAGACGATCGGGGTCCATCTCCAATAAATACTGCAAATCAAGCTGTTGGGCATGATAAAAGGGACTTGGTAATAATCGGACATCCTGTAGATCGAAATAATTGAGCTCTTTGGAGGCCTGTGCAAATAAAGAGGAACAAAAGAACAATGCAAGGATCGTATGGGAAAAACGGCTGTTTAATTTCATTTTAAATTCAGGGTATCTAATCAGCTGCTTAATAATGTTATTCAGCGATTTGGTTATTGGTTATGATGTGCTAATGTACTGTTAAACCAAAGATATAAATTAGGTAATAGTTTTTAAGTGTTTTTTTTACATTTATTATTTTCCTATTTTTCCGGTTAAATACAGCCTTTTATTATCCTCTCTATAATTCTTCTTTTAAATTCAAGTGGAGAGATCTCGGTCTTTAGTTATTAGCAGCATGTAATCCCATTATTATTTTTATAACCAAACGGATATATATATTAATATCGCGAATCGTGAAGCAATCATAGCGAATATTAAAGGGTCATTTTTTTGCATGATCCTACACCATACTTTTATCATCAAATAGGGCGTAGGTCTGCTCTATAGCATGTTCAAAATTAAACCAAAATGAAATGAAAAAACTATTCATGAGTGTGGTAGCGGTGGCGGTGATGTCATCAGCTGCATTTGCAGGTGCAGGAAAAGCACCTATCAACAAAACAGCTGAAACCAAAGCTGTTAAAGTTACAACGGTAAGCGAAAAAAAGGAAGCACCGAAAATGGTCCACAGCTCACCGGACGGCACAAGACGTATTGAGATGGTGGAAATCAAGACGGCCAATTCATCGAAAGTCAGATGTACATTCCGAATTGATTACTACGTGGGTGGACAGTATGACGGTTCGGTAACGATCAGTGGTAATTATTCCAGCTGTGGTAATTTCTTCTGCCGGATGAAGGAACTGTTGACAGATACCTACGGTAGCAACGCTTATTACAACTAATCGTCTAGCTGCTAAGTTAATCATCAAAAAATTTAAATCCGAAAGTGGACCTCCGGGTTCACTTTCACATCTTTCAGTGCTATGAGATCTTATTTTTTAGTTTGTTTATTGTTATGTTCGGTCTGGGGTGTGCAGGCTCAGAAGCTGCATGCCGTTTATGAATATATTCCCTCCGGGGTTGCGACCTTTCGGGAGCATGTGTACGCTGAAAATGGGGTAAAAACTGTTGTCCGCGATTCCCTTCCCGTTGCACGGGATACCAATGCCGATGACCTGGATCAGGACCCGGGAAGTATATTTGCTTTATCGCTGGACATGGGAAAAAATTTCAGACGGGTGGTCATCCAAAAAAATGACGATAAGGAAATACTGGAAACACGCTCACTGGAGGGCGTCAATTATCTAGTCAAGGATCAGTTCCCAGACCTGATCTGGAATACAAACTATAGCAGTACCGACACCATGGGAAAATATGTATGCCATAAGGCTACGGCGAATTATCGCGGTACTACGCTGATCGCTTACTATACCAACAGCATTCCGGTACCGATAGGGCCATATAAATTCGGTGGACTGCCGGGGCTTATCGTCATGCTATATAATGAAAGCGCAAACCCCAATTACTGGATCCTCAAAGAAATAGGATATCCGTATGCCGGTGATATCCCCGTACAGGAATCCTATATCTACGCATTGCCTAAATTGACACTGCAGGAATATATCAGGAAATATGAAACAATCTCCGAAGAGAAAAAGCGTATTCTGGAGAGTAAATTTCCCACCAGCGAGGTTGTTATCGAGGAAAGAACCAAGGCACGGGGCACCGTGGAGCAGGCATATGAATGGGAACAGAAAAACGTAAATAAATAGGTATCTACTGTTTTTGGTCCTGTGGCCCTGCATTATTTTGTCACATGCACAGGCTCAGCTATCCGTCCATGGATCGGTGACTTCCAATGGACAGCCTGTCGGCAGTGTACGGGTAGAGCTGCGCCTATTGCAGGATTAGAATTTATTGGCCTATACCTTCACGGATGGAGCGGGGCGATATCGACTGGCTGCAAAACAAGCGGGACCGCAGGTTCTGTCCTTTACAATTACTACCAATTATATAAAAATTAGTTGATATTATACAACTTATATTGATTTATAAATCAGAACTTTGCAGGGTATTAACTATATCACTTCGAATGTTTGTCCGTCCGAAGATTAATGCAGAGATACGGATGGGTGGATATCGAAATTTTAAACAAAAAAATTAGATATCATGAAAGCGTTGTATATTTCCCTATTTATCTCTCTCGCTATGCTCTCCACTGCGATCTACGCGCAGGATGGAAAAATAGGTACAGAAATCTCAACAGCGTTAAAGGATAATATATATCTTTCCAGGCTGAATTATCCAAAATCAGTTATCAGGTTCTATACGGACAATTATTCAGGATATCATTGGACAGATAGTCGACAAAGGCAAGATCAATCGGAAATAGCGCTCGCTATGCTGGCACAGGCCAATCATTATGGACTGTCGCTCTCCGATTATCATTTAGAAAACCTCTCATTTGAAAAATTAAAACAATGGCGGGATTTTCCTTCCGAAAAGAATCAAAAGGAAAGAAGCATGTTTGATCTACTGCTGACAGATGGCCTTATTACCTTTATTAATGACCTTCACTTTGGGAAATATAATCCATTATACCATAAGTCGCGTATTGATACCAGTAGGATCAATGGATTTTGTGCGGATGAGATATTGTCTACAGCAAGACTGCAGACGGATTTTCGGGGAGCAATACGCAATGCCCAGCCAAAGATCAAAGCTTACACTGATCTTCAGGCTTATCTGGATAGTTCCTACACAGATAATAATATGATGACTTCTCAAGCGGAAATGGGTAAGATCATCATTAATATGGAACGCCTGAGATGGATCAGCATGCAAAGTGAAAACTATATTATGGTAAATATCCCTTCATATACGCTGGAATTTCATCAAGGGGACGAGATGTCCGACTTTAAGGTTGTGGTAGGAAAGCCAACATCAAAAACACCTGTTTTGGAAAGTGAAATCAATTATTTTTCAACAGCACCCGACTGGCGAGTTCCACAAAGTATTTTCCGTAAAGAAATGCTGCCCGAAATTTTGAAAGATAGGAGCTACCTAGCTGATCATAATTACTCGATCTATGACGGATCGGGCAATAAAGTCATCGTGAATGCATCAAAATTGAGACAGATCAATAACAATCCTTATAACTATAGTGTAAGGCAATCCTCAGGTCAGGACAACGCATTGGGTGCCGTCGTATTTAGATTTCAAAATCCCTATGGCGTATACCTTCATGATACTGCTCAGAAACAGTTTTTTGATCGCGAGAAAAGGGCGCTCAGTCATGGCTGTGTACGTGTGGAAAATGCGGATCGCCTTGCCGCTATGCTATTATCATATGATGGTTCAGAATACAAAATTTCAGCGTTGGAAAACGCAGTACTGTCTTACGAAAAGAAAGATTTTGTGCTGAGCCAGCCCGTGCCGATTATAATAACTTACTTGACCTGCCTTATAAAAAACGGAAAGCCGACTTTGTACACTGATATTTACCAATTTGACAAATCACTGGAAAACAAATTTAATCAAAATAAATAATGACATCAGGACAGCATAGTATCGCCGCTCATGTTAGATGTGTTTAAAATAAAATGTTTACTGCTTAGCGAAAAGTGATAAGGATCATCGTAAAGAATAGCGGTGATCATGATGTAAAAATTATTATAGATCTAACTTTAGGGTATCAAACCATTAAATAAATTCATTATGAAAACCACAGAAACCCCTGATCAACTAGTTCAATCTTCACTTGTATCGCAGATAGAAGATTTTTGGAGTAAAGACGAACTTACCGGTGCACTGGAAAAAATGGAACCAACCATAAATATCATTGAAAAAAATGGGGTTTATAAACTCAGAGTTTCAGCTCCAGGATTTAAAAAGAGAGATTTTAGGGTGGCCGTCGAAGATCGGTCACTGATCATTAGTGCAGAGCACAGTGTTGAAAAGAAAGAAGAAAATGAAAATTATGTAAGGAAAGAATTCTCCGCCAATTCATTCTCCCGTAGCTTCCACTTACCAGATAATGTTACCCTGGACAACATAAAAGCCACTTACAAAGATGGGCTGCTAAACATCACCATTAATAAAACTAATCCAGAGGAACAAGAGGTAAAAGACATCAAAGTACGATAAATATAACTTCGTGGCATTCATAACGCTCTGGCGAGCATTTAAGAGTTTTCTTTTAAAAAAATACATTGCCGGATAAGCATGAGTTTCATTAAAAAGATGAAAATGGAAACTATTTTTATAAAATCTCTCGGAGGGGCCGGAACAGTGACCGGATCAAAGCATTTATTAAAAACTCCCGAACTCAACATATTAGTCGATTGTGGCTTATTTCAAGGAATTAAATCCTTACGTGAACAAAATTGGGAATCCTTAAATATTCCGATAGGAGAAATTGACCTGGTCATTCTTACCCATGCCCATCTGGATCATTGCGGTTATCTCCCTCTACTCGTGAAAAATGGATTTAGAGGTAAGATCTATATGACTGAGCCTACCGCGGAACTGACAAAATTGATCTTGCTTGATAGCGCGAAGTTACAGGAAGAGGATGCGAAAAAGGCTAATCAGCATCATTATACCAAACATCATCCTGCAAAGCCTTTATACACTAAAGTGGATACCGAACGCGCTTTCGAGCATTTTTATACTGTTCAGGAAAATACCGATATTAAGCTAAGCGGTCACATTCAATGTCAGTTTAAGCCTTGCGGCCATATCATTGGCGCCTGCTCGGTGGCAATTACATGCTTTGACAAAACGATCGTCTTCTCAGGTGATATTGGACGAAACCATAGCGAAATTCTACCTATCCGTGATTTCTTTACCGAAGCGGATTTCTTGGTCATGGAGTCTACTTATGGTGACAGATTGCACGACAAGACAGATTTGTATGATAGTCTGGAACATTGGATCAACCTTACGGTTAAAAATCACGGAAACATTATTATTCCAAGTTTTGCAGTTGGTAGGGCACAAGAACTTATCTATATGCTCTTTCGCTTAAAGGAACAGAACAAAATCCCGCACAATCTACCGATAATCCTGGATAGTCCTATGGCTGCTACTGCCACAGCTATCATGGTTGATTATGCCGAATATACCAATGTTGATAAAAGAGAATGGCTGAAAATTGTTGAAAGTATTGAAATTAACAGAGATTATATTAATACAGTGGAGATCATTCAGGATAAAACGAGTAAAATCATTATTGCAGGTAGTGGTATGATCACAGGGGGACGGGTGCTTGAATACTTGAAACATGATATAGGAGACAGTCGGAACACAGTATTGATTGTAGGGTTTCAGGCAGAAGGTACGCGCGGCAGGGCTTTGTTAAATGGAGCTCACGAGTTGAAGATTCATGGCAGCTACTACCCCGTAAAAGCAAATATCGTAGAATTGACAGGATTATCAGCGCACGCTGACCAGTATGAATTAGTGGAATGGATCAGAAAATATAAAACTCCTCCCCAACAGATCATGCTGGTACATGGCGAATCATGTGCATTGGAAGCATTACGCGTAAAGATCCAAACAGAACTAGAAATACCCGTTAAAATTTTAGTCAAAGATGAGCAATTTGCACTCACATAATTTACCAGATTCACGTTATGACTAGTTAACATCCAATTTATAAAAGTAAAATTTTGGAGAACATATTCTGTAAAATAGTGTTTCTTATACAGTCAGTAGATAACCGTTTCTCTATTAAGCAATTTCTTTATGACATATAATATCCCCAGTCATCTTAAAGGCCTCAGTCAGGAAGAAGTAAATCGTGCCAGGGCAAAATATGGGTTTAACCAGTTGGCGGCAGGCCATAAAAGTACCGGGCTGGAATTGCTTTTGGGAGTTTTAAAGGAGCCCATGCTGATCTTACTGATCGTTATTTCACTGATCTATGTGATTGTGGGCGACTATGCTGAAGCAGCTTTTATGTTGGTAGCGATTGTGGCGGTCACTGCGATCTCATTCTATCAGGACAACCGTAGCAAGAAAGCGTTGGAAGAGCTTGAAAAACTCAATGAACCCCTGAGTGTGGTCATCCGAGATGCACAGGTGGTCAAGATTCCTACACGGGAAATTGTTGTAGGCGACCTTTGTATCACAGAAGAAGGGCGCATGGTAAATGCAGATGGAATTATAGTGCACAGCAACGATTTTTCGGTGAACGAGTCGTCCCTCACAGGAGAGAGTTTCTCCGTGTTCAAGGATAGTACGACAACCGATAATTTCGTTTATAGCGGCACAATAACAGTGTCGGGACTTGCTGTTTTTCAAGTACAAAAGATAGGCAAAGAGACGCGCGTCGGCAAAATTGGCGAATCCATACGAACGATAAAAGAAGAGATCTCGCCTTTGCAGGTCCAGATCCAAAAATTTGTCAAGGCAATGGCAATCGTTGGACTCGCTATTTTCCTGCTGGTCTGCCTCTTTAGTTATCTGGATACGCACAATATCGTAGAGAGCCTGCTCAATGGGCTGACATTGGCGATGTCTGTACTACCCGAGGAGATTCCTGTCGCATTTACAACATTTATGGCACTGGGGGCATGGAAGCTCATGCGCGAGGGTATTATCATCAAAAGGAGCAGTATTGTAGAGACCTTGGGGAGTACCACAGTAATCTGTACCGACAAAACAGGTACCATTACGACCAACATCATGCAATTAAAAAACCTGTATGATTATCATTCAGATACGGTGTATGCTGAAGGTGAATTTGAGCATGAAGCACTTCATGAGCTTATTGACTATGCAATGTGGAGCAGCGAGCCCGTGCCTTTTGATCCCATGGAGATCACCTTGCATAAAATATACGAAAAAACGCAAAAAAATGATTTAAGAAGGAGTTATCAGCTGTTTCATGAATATCCGCTGGAAGGCAGGCCGCCCATGATGACCCACCTTTTTGAAAATAGTGAGCATGAGCGGATCATTGCGGCCAAGGGGGCACCCGAGGCGATACTCAGTGTTTCCCAGCTCTCCGAAGCCGATCGAGGCAGGATAAGAGAGGTGATTAACACTTTTGCTCAGCAAGGTTATCGAATTCTGGGTGTTGCCAAAGCAAATTTTGAAGGAAATGACTTCCCTGCAAAACAGCAGGATTATAAGTTTGAGTTTTTAGGGCTCACGGTATTCTATGATCCGCCCAAAGAGGGGATAAGGGAGGTTTTTCAGCAAATCTATGCTGCGGGGATCAAGGTAAAAGTGATTACAGGCGATAACGCCGAAACAACAAAGGCAATTGCATTGCAAGCAGGAATTGTCAATGACACGCCGGCTGCAAATGGTAGCGAAATCGTTGGGAATACCGAAGATGATATCATAAAGCTAGCTGAGCGGACAACACTATTTACCCGAATGTTTCCCGACGCCAAGCTTGCGGTCGTCAATGCGTTGAAAAAGAGTGGTGAAGTTGTGGCCATGCTCGGAGACGGTGTAAATGACGGTCCAGCATTGAAAGCAGCGCATATCGGTGTCGCTATGGGAAATAAGGGAACCGAAATCGCCAAATCAGCGGCGGCATTGGTCATTACAAATGATGATTTGCAGAAACTTATTGTTGGCATCGCTGCGGGTCGCCGGATTTATACCAATATCAAAAAGGCTGTGCAGTATATTATTTCCATTCATATTCCCATTATTCTGACGGTATCCTTACCCTTGTTTTTGGGATGGATCTATCCACAGATATTTACACCCGTCCATGTGATCTTTCTGGAACTTGTCATGGGGCCTACCTGTTCTATTGTTTACGAGAATGAACCTATCGAAAGAAATACGATGAAACAACCTCCGAGAGCAATGGGGAAGACTTTTTTGAGTATCAGTGAATTGGGGATAAGCATTATCCAAGGGATAGTGATCACACTTGGAGTCTTATTTAGCTATCAGTTTACTGCCCAGCATGGCGGGAGCGAAGAAAAAACAAGGGCGATGGTTTTCTGTACCTTGATCTTTGCGAATATATTGTTGAGCTATGCCAACCGTTCTTTCTATTATAGCATAGTCGAAAGCTTTAAGAACCGTAATTTTTTACTGGTAGGTATCTCTTGTGTAGTGCTTATCCTGCTATTTGTCATAGTGTACTGTAGGCCGGTTGCTGCTTTCTTTGAGGTAGCAGCGCTTAGCACATCTGAATTGGCTATAGCGCTGGCCGTCGCAAGCGTATCTGTACTCTGGTTTGAAATTTATAAGCTCATGAGGAGGGCGTAGACCATATCATTTAATAACTGTCAATATCATATCTTCCAGCTGTGGTCAGCGATCTTAAGGGCAACATAAAAGTATCTATTCTTTTCAAAATATCTGTGAAGATATCGAAGACGACTTAAAAAGAAGTACTATTGATGATAGCAATCTCCTTGTGATGATATCGGGCAGTACGGTTACCTTAAGTGGAAAAGTCAATTCATGGTATCAAAAAAAGAGGCATAACGGATCGCATGGTACACGCCAGGTATATGGGAAGTGAATAACGAGCTTTCCATTGATTATGAATATGCCTTGTTCAGAAAAATTTAATCAATCACCAGTGTTCATGATGTCGGAAAGTTCTCTTTTGCAGCGGCATTCCAGAATGCATCTTCGTCTTCAATTTTCTCCGAAAACAACCAGACTTCTTTGATCTTTCCTTCTTCGATACGCAATAGGTCTACACCTTTCATGGCGAGGAGTTGATCTCCCTTCTCTGCTTTAAAGTGGATTGCAGCTGTGACAAGGTTGGCATTGCTACTCAGGTAATCAATGGCATCAATGGCAAATGTACCGTTGCTCCATTTCATAAAATTGCCCAAATGGGCAAACACCGCCTCTTTTCCGCTATAGGTTCCGGATTGGATCCCATCGCCAGGCTGATGCCAGAGGATATCATCTGCAAATAAACTGCCTACTGTAGCAAAGTCTCCTTTGGCTACAGCATCAAAATAGGATTGAACAATCATTACATTTTTTGACATATCATTTTAATTTTTAAACTGTATTAATATTGTACAAATGTCTAACTTAGCATTCTTATATACAAGTACCTACCTATAAGTAGGGTACTTACCTCAGATTAAGAATAGCTGACTGTCAATTAGATAAAATGAATATAAATATTTCTGACGAGAACTGTCCACTACGAAAAACGCTTGAAATCATAGGTGGAAAATGGACCATGCTAATAATTTTCCAGATCAATGAACGCACTATCCGCTATGGCGAATTGAAACGCTGCATCGTAGGGATCAGTGAAAAAATGTTGATCAGTCAACTTAAGTTTTTATGCGATAAGGGATTCGTTCATAAAAAATCCTATGCTGAAATACCTCCAAAAGTGGAATATACGCTGACAGATATCGGAAAAGAACTGCTTCCAGTGATCAATCAAATCATACAATTTGGTATCAATCATAAGTTTTAATACTAATTGTTACCTTAGTCCGTTAGAAGATTGTCTTGCACACGAAATCCAACGCGAATGGCTTTAAGACCGATCAGTCCTTGTAAATCCTCGACCTCAAATTTTTCGATATCGTCATTTAATAAGCCTTTGTGCTGCAGTAAATTGATATAGCCTAAGTATTCGGTCTCTTCATGTCCATAGGAATAGACAATGACCAGTTTGCCTTTTTGGTTGATACGCTCTGTAGAGCCTTTGATCTTCGCCTTGTCAATACGTTTTTTAGCGATTTCATAGCGTACATTGTAGGAGCCATCGATATCAAACTGCTTTTCATCCATCTTGAAACGGATGGAAATCGGCGTTGCAAAGACCAGAATCAGGGAGGTCACCTCCAACTGGTGGGGTAGTTCGGGTTGGAGTATCCTAAACTGGCTTTCCATTTCACACATAACCTGCAATTGCCATAAACGTAAATTTTTGAGGTAATAGAGCTCAAAAATTTTGTCCGGTGCGATGGAAGCGCCAATAAACATGTTGTGCTCAATACCGTCGGTCTTATAACGCTCGTAATAATGAGGAAAGTATTCCTGGGCCTCTAGTTGCTTTTCGTCAAGGATAGTCACCAACTTCTTATTGATCAGCGTGATCGAGTTGTCGTAATCCTGCCGCGCCTCATAAAGTCCGCCAATAGCCGGATTTATCCGGTCGAAATAGGTATCGATTGCCTTGACAATGGAACTATTTTTATTGTTTTTCCGAAAGTTGTCCAGAATGGGATGTACGTCGAGATTAAAATGATCCAGAATAACCTGTTCGGTATCGTTTGATAAGGATTTGTCAAGTGTCTCGAGGTTTCGCTCCAGATCAAAGATTTTCTGCTCAAACAGCGGTAATTTGTATTCTTGATTGATAGCGGTAAACAGCGCGATCAATTCAGTCGCCTGATGAATCAGATCCTGCTTAATGGCCTGATTTCTGGATTCTGAAGAGCCCTGTACATCAATCTGGCCATAGAGTGGATAAACATGTTCAAAAACGATTTCCTGTAGCGTATAATCCTTTCCAAAAGCTTTATCGTTTAGGTAATGGATCGCCTCTTCCTGAAAGCGCCATTTGACACTGGGATGAATTGAGGTATATTCTTTTTGGATAATCGCCTCAATCTGATTCTCCGTTTCAGAAAATGCCTTGGATACTTTGTCTTTGATAAAAGGTAAGACAACATCGAGCTTATTCGCATTGACCGAATTCAGTGCGCGCACCCTGGATGAGGACATTTCCAATATGCCAAGCACTTTGTTGTCCTGTATCAGCGGGGCAAAGATAAAGCTCTTCACATGCTGCTGTTTCAGTTTGTTGATAAAAAACGCTTTTTTGGGATCCGTCGTAGGTAATTTATCAATGTCTGGAACAACCAGAAGTTCTTCTTTGCTCAGCAAGCTTTCCAATGTTTCATTACAGAGCATTTCCTCACATTCGGCTATAGTGGAATCGTAGAGGAGATGGCTGTACAGCTGTTTTTCGACAATTCTCAAATTAAACTCCTCCCTGACTTTTTCAAAGGAGGTCAATCCGATCCGCAGATCGTCTATTTTGTAAATGGATCTGAAAATACCCTGAATTTCTTCCATCTGGACCGTCTTGTCTTCGAGCAATAAGTTACTTTTGAAGCTTGACACAGCATTCTCCGTCGTCGCATCAAAAAGGGTCATAATGGAAAATCCTTTCAGTATCCAGCTCTGCTCAGGAAATTTAGATTTCCAGAGGGTGATATCCGAAAAATTGTCAATCAGCTCAATAATGTCTTGTTCAGAAAGTTCCACTGCGCGATCTGTAGGAATAATATCCATAAAATCTGCATTGAACAGCACCCTGTAATGATGCATAATGTTATTTTTATCTGGAATATCCAGGAATATCGGCGTATCCATGGCATCAACTTTAACACCATAGTACTGGCTGATGATCATACAGCAATTTAGAATATAATAGGTATCCGGCGAGATATCGCGGTAGCTAAAATCATAATGATCGCCGGCATCCTGAAGGATCTTGTCTAAACGTTCGCTATGATTAAAGGTATATAAATAGAACGGAATTGTAATGGCCTTGATTTCATTTTTCGTCAGTGATCTTGGAAATAGATCCGCCAAAAGTACTTTGATAATAGGCTCATAGGGATGTAAATCCGCTTTATTTTCGATACCGTCGACAAGTGCCGGATATTTTTCGATTTCTTTGAGCAAAGATTTAGCATAAGTAGCCTGGAATTCAACTTCGGACAATGCCGTTTCCTCAAAAGATTTGATAATCTTATGAAAAGCAATCAGGGTCTTAAAAGGACTGGAATCAAAGGTGAAGTTAAACTGCATAGCGCTTGTTTCTGAAAAAATTAGCTAATTATTGGATACACACAAAAGTATAAAATAATCAGGGATTGAATAGCAAAATCTTAAGTAAACGTATCGTTCTCAATATATAATTGCTTATTTATTGCATTTCGTTATTAAAAAAGGTAAATTGGACTTATTCCTTATATAATAAGGTAGTACAATAAAATAGTAGGTGAAAGCAGCATAATGTTTAGGCATCGAGATAAGGGGCGAAATTATATCCATAATGTGCAATTAGCTGCATTATTGTCCATAGTAGCCGGAGTAGTGAATATCGTGGGAGTACTTTCCTTTAAAACATTGACAACAAATGTAACTGGCCACTTTGCTTTTTTTTCGGAGGAGCTTTATCGAAATAATTACCTGTTTGCCCTGCTGAGCATACTTTACGTCATTTCCTTTCTATTGGGTGCATTTGTAGCCAATACGACGATGGAACTTACATCCAGGGGAACGGCGCATTTTTCGTATAGTATACCCATCGGCATTGAAATTATTTTACTTGCATTCGTATCACTTTTTAATATCCCCAGTTCCAACACCTCTGTTTGGCTATCCTGTACGCTTTTGCTTGCTATGGGATTGCAAAATGCGCTGGTAACCAAAATATCAGGGTCGGTTGTTCGCACGACGCATTTAACGGGATTGTTTACAGACTTAGGAATTGAGTTGTCCCAAACGATTTTCTATAAGAAAATAAATGAACGCAAGCGTTTAAAAAGAGGTATCCTGCTCAAGATCATCATCATTGCTGGTTTTTTCCTAGGCGGTATAATGGGGGCATTTATATATGGCTGGTTTGAGAGAAAGACGCTTTTATTGCCTGTGATCATATTACTGGTTGCACTTTTTTATGACCGCTTACTACTCGGATTTTACAGGCTCAGGCGGAGGCAACAAGATCATTCGGATAGATCAACGAGAAACTTTTAGCAGTTAAAAAGATCGCAGCAAGCTGAACTATTTTGTGATGCCCGATGTTCTCCATGTAATCTGTAATTTGCAGGGCATAGAAAAATTAACACATAAAACAATGAATGTATTTAATAAAAATATGCTGGGTGGCTTGATCGGAGCGGTGATCCTCAATGTAATCCACAGCGTTGCAAAAAGATTTGACACAGAAGCTCCGGCAATTGATGAAGTCGGCGAGGAAGCAATGAAAAAGACGGTAAGTGCTGCAGGATTTGAACCGCCAAAGGGAAATGCCCTGGTGGCTGCTACCTTTGGTGCTGATATCGCCTCAAACGCAATGTTGTATACCATGATCGGATATGGCGGCGACAAACATATCATTCTCAGAGGAGCCTTGCTCGGTACAGTGGTGGGCCTGGCAACATTGACAATCCCGGAGCAGGCGGGACTAGATACCCAGCCAATAAAAAAGACCGAACGGACAAAAATAATGACCGTAGCCTGGTATGTCATCGGTGGAATGGCCGCCGGGCTGGCCATAAAAGCGATGCGAAGACATCATTAATATCTCGATATAATATCAAAGCTCCTTTTCTGGCACAATGTATCTGTGCAGAAAAAGGAGCTTTAATTATTGCCTATTCCTAATGGAGCTTTATCATAAAATGCCGTTCAGCTTACCTGGACATCGCATGAATAACACCTATATGCGACCTGAAAGCAGCCCAGAATGTTTTAAATTCGTTATATTGTAATTTATACTCCTCGCATGTTTGTTTCACAATGCGATTAAGCGCCGGATAGTGTACATGGCTAATTTTTGGAAATAAGTGATGCTCAACCTGAAAATTAAGGCCTCCAAGCAACCAGGTCAATACTTTGCTCTTGGTAGCGAAGTTAGCAGTTGACTGGATCTGATGAATCATCCATTCTTCATCCACCCGTGAGGCTTCTATGGTCTTGAATTCCGTTCCCGAAACGACATGGGCCAATTGGAATACAGTTGCTAAGCTCATTCCACACACCACACCGGCGATCAATAGGCCAATTAGCGTAGGTAGCCAGCCGACAAATACAACGGGAACAACCACAAATAGCGTAAAATGGATCAGCTTACTTACCCAAAAAATAACACGTTCTCTGACAGGAAAATGAAACTGCTCCTTATCATTGCCCATACGGCCGCGGAAGTATTTTTCATAATCCTGATAAAAGATCCAGGCGAGATAGGAGATACCGTATAACAGCGGAAAGTAAAAGCGCTGATAGCGGTGATGTTTTTTTAATTTTTGATCATGGTGTATACGCATGAATTTGACCTCGATATCATGATCCTCACCGTCGATATTGGTATAGGTATGATGGGCAATATTGTGTTTGAGTTTCCAGAAATAAATGTTGCCTCCCAAGAGATTGAGCGAATAGGACAGTACGGTATTCAGTCGTTTATTGTCCGAAAACGAATTGTGGCCTGCATCATGCATAATATTGAAGCCTATCGCAGCAAGATTGGCTCCGAAAATGACGCATAATAAGATAGCAATGCTCCAATGAAGCGGAACGAATACCAAAAGAATATAGAGCAGGATAAAGGTGGTCAATAGAATGGAAGCTTTCAAATAAATTCTTCGATTACCGGTTTTTTGTTTTGATGAATTTATAAAATAGTGATTGATTTTTTGCTTTAAAGCTTTAGAAAACAATGTATTTACATTGTCGAATTTAACAGACTGGGACATGTGATTTTTTACGCGGGAAATATGCTTGTACTTAATTTCCAATCTTTAGTGATTGGCTACGGTGAAGTTACAAAATATAATTGATCATCAATGTATAAATAAAGTTAAATTTCATCACAACTGAAAAAATCGAAATACTCGTTTTATTTGTGTACATTTATAGAACCTCCCTACGTGCAGCACCTTGTTAAAGATACAAGACGATCGTATGCAAGGACTTCACATAAATAATCAACAATGATTTCAACGACGAAAAGAGGAATTGCGTTCCTATCAACTTTTCCCCCTCGCGCCTGCGGTATTGCCACCTACACAACAGATTTGATGAAAGCCATTTCAAGTAAATTTGAGGATTCATATGACCTTATTCCGATACCAATCGTAGAGACTCGGGATCAGGCTAATTATGATCAGGCTCCACTAGGTATACTGGAGATCGGGGATCCGGTTTCATTTGATACTTTATTTGAAAATATTCAACACTACAAAAATATCGATATAGTGTGCATTGAACATGAATTCGGTTTATTCGCTGGTCAGGAGGCCAGGTTCAGATCGCTTGTTTCAGCACTTTACGCAGCGCAGATCACGATTGTAGTTACTTTTCATACGGTACTACCATCACCAGACAGTGCCCTACGCGACCAAGTATCCGCCATTGCGGAATATTGTTCACAGATCGTCGTCATGACTCAAAATTCTGCGGATATTCTTATTAACGCTTATAAAATCGCTCCGAATAAAATCACAGTGATCGCACATGGGACGCATTTGGCTCCCGCAACAAATAAACAGGCAACACTAGAGCGATATAATCTACTGGGCAAGAAAGTGCTGAGCACCTTTGGTCTACTAGGGCCCAGCAAAAGTATTGAAACAACATTATATGCACTTCCCGCTATTATTAAACAAAATCCAAATGTGCTATTTCTTATTTTAGGACAGACACACCCCACCTTGTTGCAACGGGAAGGGGAGACCTACAGAAATCAACTACAGGAAATAATAAATCAACAGGGAATAGCTGATCATGTCAGGTTTGTGAATGAATTTCTTTCGATAGAGTCGCTATTAGCCTATCTATCCATAACCGATGTCTATCTCTTCACATCAAAAGATCCCCTCCAAGCGGTGAGCGGTACATTCTCTTATGCCTTGAGTTCGGGCTGTCCTATCGTTTCGACACCGATTCCCCATGTCAGGGAGGTTCTGAAAGCAGATATGGGCACGATGATCGATTTTGGAGCATCGGATCAACTCGCTGACGCCGTCAATCAAATTTTGGACGATACACCGAGACTAGAGAAAATCCGCCATGTGAATCTTCAAAAAATGGTCAAAACCTCCTGGCAAAATGTAGCCATAGCCCATGTCAATCTATTTGAACTCCTTATTGACGAAAAAAGGGATATGCTGTATTCTATTCCCCCGCTCAACCTAGACCATATGTTTCGGATGTCAACGGAAAGAGCATTTGTTCAATTTGCAGATATCAGTATGCCTGACCTAACCAGTGGCTATGCATTGGATGACAATGCGCGGGCCCTTATTGCGATGTTACATCATTATAAATTATACGAATCTCAGGAGGACCTTGGCTTGATCAAGAAGTACCTGGACTTTATAGCTTATTGCATGCAAGATGATGGTACCTTTTTGAACTATGTAGATATTGACGGTAATTTTACCCTGCAAAACGAGCAGGAGAATCTCGAGGATGCCAATGGACGTGCTGTGTGGGCATTGGGAGAGGTGGTTGGATTAGCCAATCTGTTACCCGAGCGGATAGTCAAACCTGCTATTGAACTTTTGGAGCGAGCTTCCAAGCATGCGCTAGTTTATTATTCAACACGATCAATGGCCTTTACGATCAAGGGCTTAAGTTTTATGAAAGGCAATAATTATAAAGCGATCATAGAAGTTTTAGCCGACCGCTTGGTAGCCATGTTTGAGTATGAAAGTACCGCCGATTGGCAATGGTACGAATCCTACATGACCTATGGCAATAGCGTGATTCCGGAAGCATTGTTGGCTGCCTACGAGTCAGCTGGTGATAAGAGATATCGTGACATTGCTTATCAATCCTTTGATTTTCTATTGAGCAGAATTATTGTTGATGACGAAATCCATGTTATTTCCAATAAAGGCTGGGCACAACGCGATCAGCCGAGAGCTTCAACCCAAAGGAGGGGAACAGCCCATCGATGTTGCCTATACCATTATTGCGCTGGATAGGTTTTATAGACATACAAAAGATGAAAACTATAAAAATACGATACGGACAGCATTCGAATGGTTCCTGGGGCGCAATCATATCCAGCAAATTGTTTATAATCCGGTGACGGGTGGCTGTTTTGATGGCCTAGAAGAGCGTACTGTAAATATTAACCAGGGTGCAGAATCGACCATAAGTTATTTATTGGCGAGGCTGAAGATGGAAGCTTATTTACCAGAAACTGTAAGTTGATGTACTGATGTTAAACGATATCGTGATAAGTTTCATTACCAGAATGGCCGCTCTGATTTTACAGAACGGCCATTTTTGTTGTGCTATATGATAAATATCGTATTAATAAGCACCGATATAACGATGTCCTGTACCGTTCAATAACTTGGCACCTTTCGTCAATTTGCCAGTCTTCCAGTTGTAAACAAATACATTTCCGGCTTCGCTGATAGGTGTCAATGGAACATACACATTGTCGCCTACCTGAGCAATACTTTGCTGTTGATCAAAGTTTAATTTAGACTCATATTCTGTGGCAATTTTAGTTGCTGTTTTCGCATTGAGGTCTATTAGCGCCAAATAACCACCTTTTTTATCAATGTCATATAGGACAAAAGCTTTACCTTGACCTAGGTATTTCCAGGCTTTGATTCCAGCAAGACCACTAACGCCTAGTGCTTTTGATAGATCGAATACATAGCTGTTGTCATAATCATTAGTATTTTTGTCAATACGCAAGATATGTGGATAGCTCGTTGTATTTGCGCCAGTGGATTGATAAACATGCCCATCTTCAGCAATATACTGGGTCATGGTACGGTAACCATTATTACCATATTTACTTTGTGTAGACCAGATTAATTTCGGATTTTTAAACGAAGGATAGTCAACAACCAAGGTTACAGTACCAGCAATGTTGGCGGCATCACTTGGCCAAGAAACTACACCTGTTTCCTGATTTTGACTAGGAGTTCCCTTCGGATTCACTTTCGAAATATTACAGCCTATATAGACTTTATTCTTTGCCTGGTTGATGATCGGTACATCAATACGGCCGATCGAATAACCTTGAGCCAATTGCTCATCGGTAAATGGAATAGTAAATGAAGCTGTATTTAAAATACTTGGATTATCAAGATTGATAGACGCTACAGTGGCTGTAGACTTGATATTGCCAAAAGTTACTGCTGGAAATGTACCTGTAAAAGATGTCTGCGTTGTTGCACTTACACCGATACCTATCCCTTCAGCTGATTTCACCCAACGTGGTGAGGTGCCTAAAATAACAGCTGCATTCACTTCATTGCCACTTTTCACATATTTCTCCGCACCATTTACTGCATATTTCTGGAAAATGCCACCGTCAGCTCCCGTATATTGGATATCATATAAAAATTTTCCATCTGCGGATGCCTGTATACGTGAGGTTCTTGGTGAATCAAATTTCAAGCCTTTGCCATTAAAAACATCAAGCTCAAAAGCAGGGTCAATAGCTTGATCAGGTGAAATGGCATAGGCCATTGTACCGCCATTACCGTCACCATCATTTGTCAATTTTAGTGCAGCTGTCAATGTAATCCATCTGTTGTCAGTAGGTTTTTCCTCTGGAGGTACTACCGCGCCGGGATTCCCACTATCTTTACTACAGCTACCTAAGGTTACCGACGCAGCCAATGCACCGAATAGAACAGTTTTTAATAGATTTTTTTTCATATCACTTTTGTTTTTTATAAGAATTTGCTAATTGTGTAATTAAGTTTGATGTAGAATGCTCTTCCGGGCTTTTGAACACCAAAGTTGTCATACAATGCCGTATTAAATATATTTTTTGTATCAAAACTTGCCACTAGTTTTCCGGAGGGAAAGCGATAGCTAAGCCCCAGATCATGCGCAAACTGACTAGGGGTGAGGCTCCCTTCAGAAGGATGCCAAGCGATATCGTAATGCCCAACGTAGCCCATATTATAATACAGGTTCATGATGGCTCGCTTTTGAAAGACATTGTCTAAACGATACTGCGCATTTGCGTTCACTGTAAAATAAGGTTCGTTTGGAATCTGTAGATTGTACCGGTCATCTGTACGTCCGGCTTTGTCGAATTGTCGCTTGTAAAGGGCATTGAATTTGGAAAAATTGACCATGACATTAAGCTTGTTGTCAAAAACATAGATCAACTCAGCTTCCACACCTCTGGATTGCGTGCGACCAAGATTGACAAAAGCGGATGCCTGAATATCCAGATCGGAGTCCGTTACAATACTATCAACTGTCTGACGGGTGATCTTGTCGTAGCCGTTTCGCCAGAAGGCACTGCCATAGAACGAAAATCGATGTTGGTCAAATGTTATATTTGCCAGTCGGAAACCCAGATTATAATTTATATTTTTCTCGGGCGTAAGATTGAGGTTGGGCAATATATTGGTTTCGAGATTCCCAAACATCTGTTCTTCTGAGGGCATGATTTTACCATTTTCCATCGAAGTAATCAAAAACAAATTCGGCAAGATATTATATGAAATCGTTGCCCCGTATCCAAAGTTATCGCTAAAGGTCTTTTTTGTTTCTGGATTGAGGGTATATGATCCGTCGGCGTTATACGTCGGATTTGGATTGGTCTGACGGGTACTATTGGCTGTATATTTGACTAGGATATTGGTTTTCAGTTTATTATTGAAGGTCTGTGCTTCATAATTTGCCGATAGAATATTCTTAGTAACGCCTGTTAATATCAGTAGATCCTTATTGACTGGTCTTAGGAGATTAGTATCGTCGCGGTCTGTTTTTTCCAGCTTGTGGTTGAATGATACCCGATGTCCTGGTAATATCATATAACCCAAATTTGAACGAACATTTGTTATTTTGCGATCTACCTGTGTGATCGTCGGCAATCCCTGTTGTGCCCCGTTGGGTGATTTCATCGTAATCGGGGGAAGACCATTTTCGATCATATAATCCGTGTGCAGTACCACCGGATTTCCGTCCCAATTGTATAATGTTGTTACCGTATCCTGAACATAGGTGCTGCGTTTGCTACGTACTGCATTGACATTCAATGTCAGTCCATCCACAAAAAGATTACGTTTGCTATAGTTTAAGCTGAATACATGCGCATTATACTCTGAAAATCGACCAACATAGGGCCGATTTGTCGTTGTTCCGTGGGGTATTTCCTTATAGGTGTCAGAAATATTATAGCCCAAGAAAAACTGATCTGCCCATTTCACATCTGTAAAACCAAATTCAAAACGTCCACCTGCAGACCGGTAGGTATCGTTAAATCTTTTGGCCCTGAAATCCCGAGCCAGTATCCCATTTCTGTCAGTATATTTTGAGAATTTCCCCCACATTTCATAGCTATTGTCTGTGTAGGTATAAAAGCCGGAACCTCTAAATGAAAGTCCGGTTTTTTTATCTCGTAGGGTGAGGCTTGCATCAGCATTGAAGGTATTAAAAGAGCCATAAGAAGTCGCAACGGTCGCATTGTTATGAGCAACATCTTTTTTCATGACCACATTAATTGCTCCGCCCACATAGTCGCCCGTCAAATGGGAGGGAAGCACCCCTTTGTATACTTCGATGCGCTCAATCATGGCGGGCGGAATATTATTGAGGTTAAACGAAGATCCATAGGTAGAGACCTCTATGCCATCCAAAAATATACCTATCGTGCTACCCGACATACCATTGAGATTGTATTCAATTTGGGATCCGACACCACCATTTTGGCGGACACGTACTCCTACGGTCCGGTCAAGTAGCTCATTGGTGGTCAGGTTGCGCAGTGCGGCTTCTTTTGTTTCGACGACAGCCACAGCGAAGCCACCGATCTCCATTTCTTTCTTGGCCGAATTACGCTCTACCTTAACCTCTTCAAGGTCATTTTTGCTTCTCATTTCCACACGGATGTTGACATGTTGGCTTTTTTGATAAGCGCGAAAGGAGATTTCTTTCGCATGTAGCTCTAGTGAGGAAATGAACAGCACATGATCACCGTAAGGTACATTCGTTAATTGGTAATGTCCCTGAGCATCGGTCATTGTCGCGAGTTGACTATTCTTAAGCTGAATGGTAACGTGGGAGACGCCTTTTCCCTCGTTATCACGAACAGTACCGGAAATGCGGGCCACCTGAGCATATACAAAATAGAACGAACAGGTAAGGGCAAGAGTTAATATATATTTTATTTGTTCCATTGAAACGATAACAGTATTTTTGACAATTATTTGTATTTAATCTAAATAAGGCGACGCAAAAGTAAAAAGTATTATACGCAAGAAAGTAACGTATTCCGAAAACAAGATGACGCAGAAAGAAATTTATCAAGATAGGGGTGATCTGGCAGAAGAGCCAATGGTGATAGATCGACAAGTAAATGGCTTACGGATGATTGCAGCTGAAAACTGCGCCCATTATGATGTCAATTTGAAAACAGAAGTTTATGCCCTGATAGTCAATCTTGCTGATCAGGTAGCGATCCATTACAACGGTTTAAAGGGGACATTACAGAGGAACGAGAACGTATTTATTAAGTTAAACGATGCCACTTTAGCTATTGCTGGCAATGAGAAAAGCACTTATTTTATATTGGCTTTTGACCATGCTTATATACGTGAAGTTGGTCTAGAAGACAGTTTTTCGCATGAACTATTATTCAGGGATGAACAAAACTGCTGTTTGATAGACCATATTCCAGCCATTGTTGGCAAACTGATGGATTTAAAACAAACGAGCCTCAAAAATGTACTTATGCGCGTCTATTTGCGTGCAAAAGTGAGTATGATCCTCTGTCTATTGTTAGATTCGGTACAAAATAATACAAAAGCTGTCCGATCAAACGTTCCGGCTGATCAACGGGAGAAAGTTCTTCTGGTCAAAGAAATGATTGAAAACAATCTGGATCAGAATTACACCATTGCAGCCCTTTCAAAGGAGGTGGGGACTAACGAGCAATACCTGAAGCTGAACTTCAAAAAGTATGTTGGTCAAACTATTTTTGGTTATATGACGGCCTGTAAGATGAATAAGGCTAAAATCTTGCTAAAGACAACTGATTTAAAAATCAGCCAGATATCCCAACAGGTGGGTTACAAGCACCCAACGCATTTTGCGGGGGCCTTTAAGCGGTTTTTCGGTTATATCCCCAATATGATCCGTTGTATGGGTTTCTATTTAGCGGATAGTTTAGAACTGTTTATTCTTGGCGAGGAATTATTGCTTCCATTTTAATCTTGATACGATTAAAATAAATCGCTATCAAATTGAAGGCTAACAAATACGAATGATAAATTTCCAGGAACGTATGCAACACAAAAAAGATATTCCGGTCAGGACACTGCCTAAAGAATTTGGTCATGGTATTGCTCTTGCAAGAGTTTCACCCGAATCTTTTTGGGAAGATGAAGAAATCATGCAGGCACATCGGCACGATTATCATTTCTTTGTTTTACAGAAAAGCGGTATTACCGTAATGGAAATAGATTTTCAGCGATACCGCACAGATAAACCGACCATATACTATCAATCGCCGGATCAAGTGCATAGGGCGGTACAGGTAGAGCATATAGAAATGTTTATGCTAATCATTAGCAATGAAAATATTGCAGCCGAATATCTTACTATTCTGCAGAGCATCTCGCCCCTAAAACCTTTGGCGATTGACTTAGAAGATCTTGCAATTATTGAAAAGACTTATAATTTGTGCATTGAACTCTACGACCGAACGAACGACAAATTGCATTTTTCTGTATTGAAGGACAGCGTAAATGCTTTGATTGCTTTACAGCTATCCGTATATCTAAAATATAGTAAAACTGCCGAGTCACAATCGCGGTTTGAACGGATTAATAAAGCCTTTTTCTTATTATTGGAACAAAACTTTCAGACCTTGAAACGTCCGGCGGCGTATGCTGCCCAATTTAATATTTCGGTTTCCTATCTCAATGAGTCGGTGAAAAATGTAACTGGATTTTCTGTTTCGCATCATATCCAGCAACGCGTAATTTTGGAGGCCAAACGATTGCTATATCATTCTGACAAATCGGTTAAGGAGATCGCTTTTGAATTGGGCTATGAAGATTATCCTTATTTTTCTCGCTTGTTTACCAAGATATGTGGCATGAGTGCCAAAGCGTTTCGTAGCAAAAACCACGATTAGTCCAATCAATACAACTCTTTATTCTTTTTTATGCTGAAGCCGGAGGCTTTCTTTGTGTTCAATCAAAACATAAGATTATGCCAAGTGCTCCAAAATGGGTTTTTGATACCCTGAATCTATTCGTATCACAAATTCCCGAGGTACAAGTAAGTCAAACTGAATATTTGTCAACAACCGTCAAACGAATTAGTTTACAGGGGGATTTTGAAAAACTGCAGTTTTCCGTCGGTGCTTTTTTTGACATACGTATTTCTGACACCGATGTCAGAAGATATACCATTGCTGAAATAAACAGCGAAAAAGACAGCCTGCAATTAATTGCACATATCCATGGTAATGGCTGTGGTAGCGACTTTATGAATCATCTGGAAGTGGGTGATCGCCTGGTACTCAACAAACCTCGAACAGAACAAAAGTACTACGATAAAGCAGCAGAGAAAATCGTGTTCTTTGGCGATGAAACCTCACTGGCATTGGCCTGCTCTTTTTTACCTGTTATGGAGGAGCAAAAGAAGGAACATCTCTTCCTTTTCGAATTGGATGCAGAGAACCATGCTATCCCGGAGATACTCGGAATGGAAAACAGCATTGTGTTTCCAAAATCGACTTTGTTTTGTGATCCAGATCAGATTAAAGAGTTACCCATTTTCAAAAATGAATATTGGTCTGACGCTTATTTTGTGCTTACGGGAAATGTAAACTCCGTACAAAACTTTCGGAAAGTGATACGAACGCAAACGCATATGCGCGTTAAACATCAGGGCTTTTGGTTGCAAGGGAAAAAAGGGCTATAAATTAAAACTGAAAGGTGTATAGATATTACTCGCTGTATTTATTTTTGGGACAGAGGATTGAATCTTCTTGAAAGATGAGTAACTTTATGGGTGTTAAAAACTAAAGGTATATGGTGATTTTAAGATAAACCACCATATATCCTTTAGGACTGAACTGATAATATGGTATTAAAGCGCAGCTTTGATAGCTGCCAAACAATCGGATTGATATTTCATGATATTATCTTTGTCTGCAGCAGATATCTTTCCATCTGCAACATCTTTTTCGATTTCATTTTTAATATCCAACAGCGATTTTTCTTTATCCACTGCTTTCTCATGCGAGTCAGCATTGATACGATCTACCCATGTTTTACCTAATTTTGTATAAAGCTCTTTGGCTTTATCATTGGATAGCGTTGGAGCGGGTACTGACGCAATTGCTGCATTGGCGGCAGCTTTATTTGAATAAACGACAGCTTCGGCATCTTTCGTAGCAGCATCTTCGGATGTATTCATCGCCTCTTCATTTGCATCAGCAGCTTTCTCCTCAGCGTGTTCCATGCTGTCAGCGGCTTTTTCCTGTGGTGTCTGATTATTACATGAAACTAAGATGGCCACTGTCGCCAGAGATGCTAAAAATGTTTTGTTTAAAATCATATTATTATTTGTTTAGTGAAACTAATTAAATAACACCTGCTTTTTAGAATTCGTTTGTTTTAATTTACTTTTTAGGCTTTCATAAGCTTTTTTTTTTCGATGTCGCCATAAAATGAAATTATTTCAAACAGTTTATACCTGGACATTGTTGAATATATATAGATCGCTTGTCCGATCATGAAGAATTTTTAAAAGCTAGGCACCTTTCCAACCTAGCTTTTCTTAATTTAAAGACTAGCGTTGACAAAGAATTTATAATAAAATAAACGATTTAAAAGGTAGTTGAAATTTTAAACAATCGTGTGTTTAGATTTTGACAAGTATTTTTTGATATATTAGCCTAAATATGATTTGGTTGATGAGGGGTGTGGGATTTCCTATTATTAGCAGATTTAATTACTAAAAATTAATACTATGCGGCAGTTGGAATGTCACGAAGAAGAGATTCACCTATGTGGTAAAATTCAATTTTTTGGTTTCCTATTTATTTTTGATGACAGCGGATGTATCGCTGCAAGTGAAAACCTTATTGAGATTCTAGCTATCCCAATGAAGGAGATTTTGGGTTTACCCATGGATCGGACACTCTCTTTGTTGTCATCAGAGGTAGAATGGGATCTCAAAGAGATTGAGAAACAGATCACTGGAGAAATATTTGTCCGTTTTGTGGAGCGGATCCGTATCAAGGATGTCGATTATTATCTGAGTATCTATCGATATGACAGGAAAACATATCTTGAAATTGAAATCTGCAATGAAAATCAATTAAAAGCTACCCGCTTATTCTATTATGCCAAATATCTAGAAGAACAACATGGAAATGCCTGGCAGTCGTTAACGGTATTGATCCGACAGATCATTGGTTTTGACCGTGTCATGGTCTATTGTTTCCAAGAAGACAATAGTGGACAGGTAATTGCCGAATCTTTGGCTGAGGATATGGGATCACTCATGGGGTACCGCTATCCCGAATTTGATATTCCTGCCCAGGCACGGGCACTGTACACCAAATTTCTAGCACGACATGTAGCCGATATTGATGCGCCTGCGATATCCGTGCAGGGACGCGAGGCTACTGAGCTAGATTTGACACGCTGTAGCCTAAGAGCGTTGTCTCCTGTACATTTGCAATATCTACGAAATGCTGGTGTACATGCCAGCGCGAGTTTTTCTATTGTTATCGAGGGTAAACTTTGGGGACTGGTGGCTTGCCAGAATCGTAAACCACTAAATGTGGATCTTGCCCAACGTCATTTATGTGCATTTTTGACACAATACGCTATAAATTATTACCTTTCGGAGCATCAAAAAGAGAACCTTGTTGCACAGACAATCATGGGCGTGATGGAGCGCGACATGAAGTCCGAGTTGCTGGTCAATAATGATATCGCAGTCGTGCTTGAGCGCTTTGCACCACAGATCATGGACATCGCAGGAGCCGATGGAATTATGATCAAACATGACCGTGGCTCCAGTACTTGGGGTGAGGTTCCAGCGGAACAATTTCAAAAACAAATTGATCATCATTTGGCGCAACAGGAAGCCAATGATCTTTTTTTTACATCTACTTTTGTGTATGATCTAGTTGAAGATATACAATCCACAATATTCCCTGGGATTATTCGAATAAATATCCTCCCTAGTAATAAATGGTATATGTTTCTCTTCCGAAAAGAACATGTGTACGAAGACGTCTGGGCAGGTAAACCAGAGAAAATATACTACTATGATCCAGAACGAAAAGTAGAATTTCCATCACCGCGAACTTCTTTCGAAGCATGGCGCGAAATCATGAAGGGCAAATCCATCAAATGGAAAGAGTCCGAGCTGTCTTTTGTGGAAAAAGTCGCCCATATAACGCAACAAGCTATTGCGCAAAGAGGGGGCGAGATCGCCCAGCTCAATAAGGAACTTATGCGTTCAAATAATGCGTTGGATACTTTCGGCTACACCTTAACCCACGATCTCAAAAATCCACTGTCATCCATCAGGCTTGCAGCACAGATGATGCTAGTAAAGGACGATCTACCCAAAGATATGTTACGCAAAATGGCAACCAATATTATGGATGCAACAACTTTGATGACCGAAATGATGGATAAGGTCTACCAATTGGCACAATCCAATTATGTATCGTTCAGAACAGAACTGATAGACCCTCGGTTAAAAATTCTAAACATCTTGGAAAGCTGTAAACAACAATTTGACGTTCCCGACCTGGAGTTTGTTTTAGGGCAGACTTTAGCGATTCAGGGAGAGAGGACACTGCTCTACCAATTGTTCTTAAACTTGATCGGGAATGCCATAAAATATAGCAGTAAGAAAGATCAGCCGAAGGTTGAGGTATATAGTGAAAAACAAGGTAATTCAGTTCATTATTATATCAAAGACAACGGTATAGGCATGGATATTCAAGATCAGGCCTATATTTTCGAAATTTTTAAACGTTTACCCAATTCCCAAGGCTTTGAAGGATCAGGGATCGGTCTTTCTATCGTCAAGCGTATCGCCGATCGCCTCTCTGCCAAAGTCACCGTCGAAAGTGAACTGGATGTAGGTACAACGTTCTGCGTTAAATTCAAAGGATAATAACAGTATCTCACTCAAAACGAATATGCCACATACTTGTTCTTGAATTATGATTGATTTGGAGAAGATTTTCGCCGATGGCATAGATGCATCATTTCTTGTTGAAATAGGCCTCCGTTCGGCCATCATGTTTTTGCTTATCTTAACGATACTACGCCTGTCTGGAAGAAGAGGTGTAAGGCAGTTAACACTTTTTGAGGTAGCAATTATAATAGGCTTAGGATCTGCGGCCGGGGATCCAATGTTCCAGGAGGATATCCCGATTTTTCATGCCGTTGTTGTTTTTATCTGCGTAATTGCAATTTATAAAGCTATCACTTGGATCGCATCAAAGTCGGAAACGGTGGCTCAGTTGCTAGAGGGCAAAGTGTTGCCAGTTGTTAAAGATGGTGTATTTGACATCAAACATGAGAATGACAATACTTTTTCACGTATGGAGTTCTTTTCCGAACTACGAAATCTGAATATCGAGCACCTTGGTCAAGTTAGGGAAGGGGTATTGGAGGTTGATGGCACCCTCAGTGTACTTTTTTATACCGATGAAGATACCAAATATGGGCTGCCAATTTTTCCTTCGTCCTACAGGTCTGTTGATATTTCTGTAAATGATGGACCATTTGCATGCATGTATTGCGGAAATGTCTTATCTCATGTAAGTACTGATTGCCCGCAATGCCCGCGATGCAAACGGACGAAATGGGCTCAGGCGATAAATAGCAAACGAGTTTAGAGAATCTGGTCAGATAATCGATGACATAAGCTCTAAGCCTATGCCCATACTACAGCTATCCAAAGTGCTCATAAACTCAAATCGGAGTGGTAAATGTCCAACTCCGATTTAAATATGATTTGAATGAGTTTGTGTTAGCCTTCCACAGGAATTTCAGCGATATCATAATACACTTTTAATCCTCTTTCTTTCGCCAGCCGCACATCTTCATCTGCACCTTTGGATGCTCCTTGTATACGCAATACAGCATCACATTTTTCCAGCATCCGATGTGCAACAGGGTATTGAATTTCTTCCCATTGCTGATCACCGACCTTGGTTGATCCAGCCAATTTTATCAGTGGAAGGGCCATCCATTCGCCAATAAAAGGAATATGACCTTTCCTGAAGATGTCCAGCGCAAAAGATTCGAGCTTGTCTAGATTCCGCTTCATCAAAATCGGATCATCGTTGGTGCCACCACGATAGGGGCCTGCAATTAAAATAAGCATAGTTTTTACGTTTGTTAGTTGATGCTAAATAACGACCTTATTAGATAGAAAAAAATAAACTAGTTTAAGGTTTCCAACTTTTTTCGCTTGATCATACTTAAAAATTCAGCCGTAATACCCAAATACGAAGCGATCTGCTTTTGCTTTACCTTGGTTGCAACCTCTGGATATTTTCCGATAAATATATCATAGCGTTCTTCCGCTGTCATCGAAAGATTTTGCACCACACGCAATTGTTCCCGGATATATGCATTTTGCATCAAAATCCTAAAAAAACGTTCAAATTGCGGTACCGTCTGATACAACTTTTCTAAATCATTTTTCTTCAATTGGTAAATCGTACTCTCTTCAATAGCCTCTATGGTCAACATGGCGGGAAGTGTATTTATAAAGCAATACATATCCGTCACCCACCAATCCTTTATAGCAAACATGATCGTGGATTCTCTCCCCGATACATCCAAATAAAATGCCCGCAATGCACCGCAATCAACAAAATAGATCGAATCGCACAATTGCCCTTGTGTCAGGAGCTTGTTTTTTCGTGGTATTTTCTTTTTCTTGAGCAGGGATAAAAACAACGAACACTCGCTTTCCGTAAGCGTGATGTGTCTATTGATATTTTCTAAAAGTGACCGGTCTTCCATAAATGCTCAATCTACAAATTTCTTTGGATTCCGGCGGTTAATTTTTCATCTTCAGCCCAGTCGTTGTATGGCAAGGTCCAGACTATCTTCTTTATCCAGCTTTAGCTTTTGTTTGATCCGATAGCGTGCCATCAGAATACTTTTGGGGTCTACCGCAAGCCGATTGGCAATTTCTTTGTTGGAAAGCCCCATCAGGATATAGGAGCAATGCTTTAGATCCAGGCGGGTGAGCTTGCTATCAGCCAGCTGTTGCAGCCGATTAAAAAAATCAGGATGTATATCGACTATACTGCTCTTGATATGCTCAACATCTTCATCCATCCGCAGGTCTTCCTTGAGGATGCGCTCCATCTGTTTTTTGAGCATGTCATATTCTGGATGGTCAGCCAATTTATCGCGCATCGTCTGGAGAAGCTCATTTTTTTGCTCTACCTGCAGATTGCCGGCCAGCAATTCTTTTTGGAGCCTGTCTTGCCTTTCCTGCAACAGTTCCTGTTCTGCTTTAAGCCGCGCAGCTTCTTCTGCCTGCAACTTTTCCTGTTGAATAGATGATTTCAGCCTAAAGTGGTAGGAGCGGAAAAGAAAAATAAGTGCAAGAGCACCAGCGATAATGAGTCCGATGTAAATAACATTGAGCTTTTTGTTAAAAGCTGCCCGCTCTTGCAGCCGTTCCAGTTCTTTATCCTTCTTCTCGGCCTCGTATTGGACTTCAAGCCGCTGAGCAATGGCCATTTTTCCAGCGTCATAGACTTGGCTTTCATACTGCATATACCGCTTGAAGTAAGCCAAAGCTTTAACAGGATCGCCCGCTTTTTCGGCTACTGAAGCCAAGCCCTTTAGCATCGAAGCTCTGACTTGTAAGCTGCTGCCAACATGGCTTTCTACTTCGCTGAGTCCCAGTAAAAAAAGTTTTTCTGCCGCCTCATAGTTGCCTTCTGCCAGCTCATACTCGCTCAATATCCCATAACTATTGGCAATGATCTCCTCGTGACCAGACTTTCGACCAATGATCAGAGCCAAGTTGATGTATTTATCAACACTATCTTTATACTGTTTCGGAAAGAATTCCCAATAAATATTGGCCAGATTTAGGGCGGCAGCACCGCTGTTGATATGATTGATAATCCTGCCGGATTGTGCCTTGGACAACTGGAGCAGTTGTTGGTTATAGAAAATCGAGGAATCCAGTAATTGCCTTTTCGATGGTTCTAGTCTAAAATCCTTCAGGAAAGAGGAACCAACAGCCAGATAAGCATTACAGATCATATCCGGGTCACCCGAGCGGTACGCCGATTGAAGGCTTAATTGGGTATATGTCTTTAATTTTCCGGTGTCTTTGAGGTCTCCATAAATACTTGCTAAGTAATGATATACCAAGCTCCGATAAGCATCCGCAGGTTGTCCTTCCAAGGCCTTAAGTGCCTTAAACAAACTGGCGGTGGACCTATCCGGCTGATTAACGATATATTCCAACCAGCCCTTTCTTAACCATACATAGCCATTGACAACCTTATCCGTAGATGTTGCGCTATAGATCAATGCGCTATCGATATTCCGTTGTGCGAGTACCAGACTATCCCGTTGTACATTCAGATAGGTCAATGTAGCTAATGCAAAAGCAGCGTATTGACCATCGGAAAGTCCGCGGCTTAACCGCAAGGCTTCATTTGCCGAAGCTAAAGCGGCAGGCAGATCAGTTTCGTAAAGGGTTCGGCCAAGCTGCGCGAGTGCCACGGCTCTTTTTTCAGTGGCCAGATCCGGCTGACGAAGAATAGTCCGCAGTGAATCCTCAATACGCGATTGTGCACCTGCCGGCTTTAATGCGGTGAAAAATACAAGTAAGATCAGGCTGAGGCTTATAGAGATCTTCATAACAGTTCGCGGTATGGAATAGTAATTTTCAAAATTCTTTGTTCATAAAAATACAACATAATCCATAATATGCAGCTCATCCCCAGGGTCTACAGGGGTGATAAATAGATCAAACAGCGCTGTAGAGGGTTTATAGAGCTATTCTTTTTCACTTGTAGATACTTTGTAGAGGCCATATCCTTTGAGAATATAGGCATTCGATAGCACCTTTGTATAAAAAGAACTTCATTTTAAATTTTATCTTATGGACAACAAAACCACTGCAATCGTATCCTATATCACCATCATTGGCTGGCTGATCGCTTATTTCTCTTATAAAAATCGAACAGAAAAAGATGCCTACGTAAGCTATCATCTGGAGCAAAGCCTGGGTGTATTTATTTTTAGTATCGTTATTTCGGTCATCACCGGAATCTTGGTCACCGTCATACCGACCTTATCGGGTATCTTTTCTTTACTCACGCTTGTTCCCCTGATTCTTTTGGTCTTGGGTATTATCAATGCATCGAATGAAGTCATGAAACCGGTACCGCTAATCGGAAGTTTTTTTGAGAAAAGATTCAGTTTTCTACACTAAGTTTTAATTTAAAAATGTCATGAAAAATATCCTTGTATTCCTGCTTTCCATGGTAACATCCTGCAGCGTTTACGGACAAAGTACCGAAAAGCCTTATATAGAAGTAAGGGGTATGGCAAAAATTGAAAGAACCGTTAAGTCCTATATCCTAGACATCATGATTACCGAAGAGCTTGCCTATGCCGAAGAGAAAAAGCCTTTTGAAGAAGTAAAGAAAGCTTTTTTTGAAAAGGTTAAAGCAGCGGGTCTTGATGTCACTCGATTTAAAGAAGATAAACTGGCCTTTGCACTTACACAGTACAGTGCTATAGGCAGCCAGTTCAGTTTTGAAACAACGGATCCTGGCGATATCATCAAGTTGAGTAACCTGATGGTGGATAAAAGCGGTACGCAATCCATTACCACCCGGAGGGTGAACTATCTGCCCGTGAAAGATTTTTCAAAGGTGATCGCAGCTGCTTTTGCCGACGGAAAAGCACGTGCAGAAAAAATGGCTACCGCCATCGGTAAAAAATTGGGGCCATTACAAGCTGTAGTCGATTATTCCACCACAAATGATGAGGTGGAGGACACAGCCTATTACCAGCCCAAGGATGACAGGTACTATTACCTCTCTTTAAAATATCATGTGGAATAGATAGAAAACAAATTATAGACCGATGAAAAAGACAATTTTTAATCTTTTCGTTTTGCTGCTCACCTTCAGTATGGTAGGCTGTAAAAAAGATCAAATATCCGATAAACCTATATCGGAAAGGATATTGGGAAAATGGACCTTTGTCTCGCAGGTTACAGAAACGCTTGAACCTCCAAATCCCCCCAAGGTAAAAACAAAGCCAGGAGAAATGGGGGACTATATTGATTTCCGTCAGGATGGAACAATATATTATGTCATCAATAGTTCCGATGAAAGACAGGATGATTATAAGCTGAATGGAGCTGAAATCGATATTGATGGTGGCACCTATACGATCATAGAGCTGACCGAGACAAGTTTCATTATGCGCAGTATTGAAAAAGAGGACGACATAACATATACAACCACAATTAAGTTAAGAAAATAGCAAGTAGATGATAATCAATAAATTTTTAGTACCTATATTCCTTATAATTGCCGTCCTTGTACTAGGTACCGCCTGTAAAAAAGACAGTCCAGATCAGGAGGGGGGCAGTGAGGAAGATAAAACCGTACAGGTCATGCGGCAGAAAATTCTGGGACGTTGGAACTTGGTGGAATTTATAGAGGAAACAAAAACTGGGAATGAGCCACCTGAAGTCATTAACAACGATCCTAAAAATATTTACTTCGATTTTTCCGCCAATGGTCGTGTAAAAACAAACGCCGAGGGTGAGGATGAGTTTCCATACGAAGTGAAAGCAAATAATAAACTCTTGTTATGGGAGAATGAACAAACGATTGTTGAACTAACGGCTAACAAGCTGACTTTTAGAAATACCGCAAGTTCGGAAGGTATCACTTACACGCAAACTTATTTTTTAACGCGGTAGGGAAAAGTTTTAAACAACAGATATGCAAGAATTTATTCAGAATCAACCGGGCGAAAAGGACGCCCGCCCCAAGTATAATCCGCAGGATGGTAATGCCACTGTTTCGGGATGGGCAGCTTTTGTACTCGCTGCTGTGGTCGTCGTGATTACCTATGCTGTGCTGGACAGGCTACGGGAAATAAACAAGGTACAATCCTGGATGTACTATAGCGGCATTGTGCTTGCATTAGCTTTGGGGGCTTTACTCGGCAGTTTTTTAGTTCGGAAAATGACCCGTAAACGAATAAAGGAGCAAAAGCGGTATTACCAACTGTATGGTGCCGACTGGCTCCCGCAGGAGAAACGGGAAGCCCTGCAATTGGATGTACCAGATGGTTATCAACATGGGGAGTGGATCGAAACCCTGGAGTACTGGCCCTGTGAAGCCAGGGGGGCGGCAGTGAAGGATTTCAGGACATTTATTGTGACCAGCAAAGAAGAACGGCTGGCGGGCAATGACCAAAGTTGGGGTGTACTGTCGGCACAGTCCTATCATGAAACCATTGACCGGCTTTTTAACGGCATGCACAGTCAGCTTTTTGCCGCCGATAAGGCATTGATGCCAGTAGAGGCCAGACAAAATATGCAGCGCAGGATAGCGGCCCTCACTCAATTGCCCGAGGCTTATGTCGAGAGCTGTTGGGAACGAAAGGATAACAGACCACCACAATTGCTCTGGGGATTTGACCTAAACCGGGTCATTGAATTATCCCGGACCTCATTTATGGCCGGATTGATCAGCGAAGAAACGGCTTGGAACAATATATTAAGAACATCAGGTTATGCCCATACGTTATTTGACAGCCTGGACGATTTCTATACGAATTTCAGATTGGGCCATGCCTATTGGTGCAACGATTTTAGACTGACCAATGAAAAGCTGAAAGCGCATAAATCTTACAACGAAAGCTGCGACTGGCCAATAAAGAAAATTAGCTGGCGTAAAAATGAGGAGCCTCTGCCCGAAGTTATCCAAAATGCCTGTGAAGAATTTGTCGCCTTTGAAACACGAAAAAATCAGCATAAGGAGATCAAGGGTTTTCAGCAGGATAATAATGAGCGTTAGAACATATTGATAGTTGATCCAAACATGAGAGAAAAAACTGACAATAGTCATTGGGAATTGTTGCCCGCTGTGGGATTAGGAAAAGTGACATTTCGGATGAGGAGACTACAGGTCGCTGCCTTTGATGAATTTTTAGGCAAAGTTACCTCAGAACATAATCCCGCAGACATGAAAGATCATGTCTTGGATACGTACAACTTACTAAAAGACTTTATTACCGAAGCCGAGTTGAAAACTGTCATGGAAGCGTTAGAAGCAACAAATGCGAATGACCAGCGGGGTATTGTCTTGATGCAACATCGAATGACAACCGGATTGACATTGGAATATGAAAACGAACAATTGACCGAAATCTTTGCTGATAATAGGGCAGGGCAACTTCATTTTAAACAGATCCCGATCTTTTACAGCAGCCCACTAAATTTGGTCAAGAAAATGGCGGAAGATCTAAATGAAAACCCTATCGTTCAGGATGATGAACTTGTATTTCCTAAAAATAATATTTACCTTTTTTCGTTTTTGAGAAAAGATCTGACTGAAGGGAATCCTCAGAACAGAACCATGATGTGGCGAATAAAACCACGGATTTTAGGAACAGATTTATCAAACTATACAGTTTTGGAAATCATATGAAAATACGATACTACTTCTGCCTGTTGTTTTTTCTTTTCCTCTCCTGCGATGGAACACAAACCGCCCGGAATAATACAGCGACAGGAAAAGGTGGAGACAGCAGCTTAAAATGGATAGATTATCGGCAGGGTGAGCTGCCTCCGGAGGGATATTACCGCGCATTGGACAGTACCATCAAAAAATGGGGTATCCGGTATGAACGCATTGAAGGTGGCTGCGAAATTATACCGGGCGAAAAGCAAAGGTATGAACAGCATAATGAAAAATATTTTGAGCTGCTGGAAAAACAGTTTGGTCGATACTGGCGGCAACGTTTTGATCAAGAAGTAAGAATATTGGACAGCATATTAAACAATTCTGCAGAAATAGGGCTTGACAATAGCGCAAGGATAAACAACGAGATAAAGCGGATCGATGCGCTGAAACTCAAAACAAAGTTCATTTGCTATGATTATAGATATTTATCAAAAGAAGCTTTCACTTGGCGACAGATACAAAGTTTTCATAAACAATGTATTAACCTATGTCGTTTCGAAACAACCGCTCCAGCTCAAACCTGAAATATTGGTGATGGGCGCAGATAATAATAGGCTTAAAATAAGGATCGTTAAATGTCTACAATGGATCAAGGCCAAATATGTTATTTCGTTTTCTGAAAGCCTAATTTATTCTTTTAAAACAGTCTCTTATTTTAGATCGCACTTCCAATGTGCAACAAAGGATGCAGTATACGACATATATCGCCATCGGGGCAGGAAGTGTTCCATTTATAAAGACCATGATCAGATCGCTTGGTGGCAAAAGGGTGTGATTACCTGGCTGGAAGGAGATACCTATCGAATCACGAGCAACGAAAACGCTGATATTGACTTGCTTATTTCCTTCTGCCTTATCTTGGATAACTACAGTAGCGGTAACAAAGGCGAGGATGTTTTGACCATCAATCTAGGCTATATGGGACTACAGGCAAAGCGATTTAATAGGGAATGGGTACCTAATCGATAAAAATTAATTTTTATCTCAACAGACAGGTCAACCAACAACCAACTTAAAGCCTTTGCCGCGGATATTGACAATCTTAATCGCGGGATCCCCTTCCAAAAACTTACGCAGTTTACTGATAAAAACATCCATGCTCCGGCTATTGAAATAACTATCATCACCCCAAACATAGTCCAGCGCTACCTTGCGGTCGAGTACAGCATCCCGATGATCAACCAATAGTTTCAGTAATTGAGCTTCTTTATAAGATAGTATCTGCTGTTTATTGCCTATACTAAGCTGTAGATTCCTGAAGCTAAAATGAAATTTGCCAATGACATATTCTTCCTTCAGGCTGCTAGGAGATTGTTTCAAGGAAGAGCGCCTATTGAGGAGCGCATGCATGCGAATAATCAATTCTTCCATGCTGAATGGCTTTTTGATATAATCGTTGGCACCAACCTCAAAGCCTGTGGCCAGATCCTGAATTGTCGACTTTGCCGTCAAAAATATAATCGGAACTTCGCTGGCTAGTCCACGTACTTCTTGCGCCAAGGTAAATCCATCCTTGTAGGGCATCATCACATCAAAGATACAGATGTCAGGCCGTGCAACACAGAAGGAGGAAAACGCTTTGAGACCATCCACAGCCCAAACGACTTCAAAGTCTCGGAGTTCTAAGGCTTCCTTGATCAGCTTGCCCATCATGGGTTCATCTTCGGCCAATAATACTTTTATTTTACTCATAAGGATGATAACAAACGAATTAAGATTTAACTGGAATATAAAGGACAAATGTCGTTCCCTTGTCTAATTGACTCTCCACCTGAATGGTACCGTCATGGAGCTCCACGATTTTTTTTACATAGGACAAGCCTAAGCCAAAACCTTTGGTCGCATGCACATTGCCCATAGGTACCCGAAAGAATTGATCGAATACACGGTCGAGATAATCCCTTGGAATCCCCATGCCGTTGTCACTAAATGATAACCGGAAGTACTGTTTATCCAGGCTGACAAGGAGCTGAATAACAGGTGCCTGCCGGCTATATTTAAGGCTATTATCGAGCAGATTATAGAGAATGTTTTCCAAATGGGTCTTATCCACCTCTACAGCCGGAAAATCATCTGCGATTGTTATTGTCAACGTTCCTTTCGCTTCATCAAGTTTGGGCTTTGTCTGACGCTGAAAATCATGCAGCATCTGGCTGAGATCGGTGGACTCTTTTTCCAAAATATATGGATTATCCTGTGCTAGCCGAAGTACGGTCTCAATCATGGTCGATACACGCTTGAGTTCGGCACCGCAGATATTGAGATATTCATCCAATTTTTCAGGGTTATTCTTTATCCCAAATTTGCTCATCAACTCTACCGCGAGACTTGCTGTGGCGATAGGTGTTTTGAACTCGTGGGTCATATTTGAGATAAAATCATTCTTAATCTCGGTCATTTGCTTCTCGCGATTGAAGGAATTAATAAGGGCAAGCGCAGTATAAAATAGCATTCCCAAGATAAGTATAGAAACGAAAAGTAGCCATTTCATGCCATCTAAGCTTGTGAACAGATCCGGCTCTACGCTAATCACTGCACTGTAGGTGGGGCTGATGGTACTTCTCAACAAGAGGTAATGAGCGACTGAATCCAATGATTGCTTTGCGCTATCTGCAAGAGTAGCAAAGGACACTTTAAATTGATTCTTCAATTGTAATTCCTCAAAATTGGTGCCTATCAATGAGTCCAGCAATAAGCCAATAGCAAGCGTATCCACGTCTTTTTGTGTGGATTCGGTATCGTTTGCATAAACCCTGACGGCCGAGCCACTAAACTGCCGAGCAACGATAGACTTTGATGGCTTCTCCGGCTTTTTTGCCAATGCTGTATCAGCCAATGCGGTACCTATTCCTTTATTGCCCTTTGAAGAAAGTTGAACGAAAGTGTCTTTGAGGCTACGCGTGGTGACTTTTACATGCTTAGGGAGTTTGCCCGTATGATTTGCCCTTAAGATCGAATCGACCAGCTTTTTCTCGACATCCTTGCCAGTTTCTGCGATATCCATCCGAAATTCATGGGTCGTCTTTTTTGAGGCGTTTGTACAGGTATCACAGCTTTTCTTCGTCGTTGAATCCTTTGTAATCTGCCGATGAATCTGAACGCCTTTCAATTCATTATTGGAGACCTGGTCAAGTATCCCCCCCATGGCACGCAGAATGGACGATTGTTCCTTGGAGAGGGAGCTATCAATACCGAAGTATGTTTTGAGACGAACGACATCTATGGCATCTTTGATGGCTCCTTGTATCATGATCTTCTCCTTTTGCTGATTGATACGAAAGGCATTGGACAGCCAAAACACCTGCATGACAATAACAGCTATCGTGCTAGCGATTAGTAAGGCAATGATAACGCGTGTTTTCCTGTGTGTAGTCATAATAAAATTCTCAGCTACAATGCTAGCTAAAATCTACGAAAAAGAGGGATCTGCTAACAGTTCATAACATTACTTAACAGTAGTTAACAATTCCGTTTCCGGTTAACAGTATTTAACAAAGCAATTGGAATGGAAGCTCGACTTGCATTCTACTTTTGATCCACTGACAATATAAAAGTAATAAAAATGAACACAACAAAGTTTTCGCTGACCGCTATTATCGGTCTTTTTCTCTTTGTCCAAGGGCTATTTGCTCAAGACAATCAAGTGAATATGTTTATTAAGTATGATTTTGAACATATCGCTGACAGCACAAAAAAGGAGGCTCCTATTACACGTTCCATGTACCTATATATCGGTAACGGAAACGCCTTCTATTCAATGGCGCCCATGGAAAAAAATAAAGAACAGGGGGCACTTCATATCAGTATGGATGCTATTGACCAGTCTGATGGATTGGTCAATCTGTACACACCTTTCGGAACGGGGGAGAGCCCTTGCCTAGTGACGATGCTCGGTCAATTGTATAAAGTGTACCCCAACAAGAACTATAAAATAGATTGGGCCATCACCGAAGAAAAGCGGGATATCGGAGGATATGGATGTATCAAAGCGATAGGGCAATTTGGTGGTCGTACCTATGAAGCCTGGTTTACCGAAGAAATCCCATTCCCGGTAGGCCCCTGGAAGCTAAATGGCTTGCCGGGTGCCATCCTTGAAGCCAAAGATTTGACCAATGAAGTTCGCTTTCGTTATGCTGGATTGGATAAGGTCGCAGACAAGATGCCCCTGATGGAGATCGACAAACTACCCGAACTTCCCTATGAAAAGTACCGCAAGGCGATGGAAAACAGTAAAGCGGACAAGCTGGGAGCGATGATGGCTCAATTACCTGCTGGTGCTACCGTAAAGTTCAAGACGCAGGACGGGCGGGAAATCTCGCAGGAACAAGCCGAGGCGTTGATGAAAGAAAGCGGGAAAAATAAACAAAAATTTCAGTTGAACAATCCTGTTGAACGTACGATCAAATAACGATTCTGATGAAAGAAATCTTTTGTAGCCTATGCTTGACCATGGTGTCCACGCTTACTTTTGCGCAGGAGAAAATTGAGGGTATTATCAGTAGCAACAAACAGGCAATACCCTATGCGACTATCGTCATTGGCTACGCCAACAGCAGCCTCCATACCGTCAGAAGCAATAGTACGGGACAGTATGTATTTAACCTGACAAAAGAAGAAATGTCCAAAGTTCAATGGATCGAGGTCAGCCATATTTCGTATGAGAAAGTCCGTAAGGACTATAAAGGCCAAAGTCCGAGAGTGGACTTTGAACTCGTTAAAAAGTCCATTCAGCTGGCAGATGTTACCGTCAAGAGTAAACCTCTGGCGGTACGGCGCGCCGGTGATACCACCCGGTATGCGGTCAACAACTTTGTTTCTGCAGAAGACAGGAACATCGGCGATGTACTGCGCCGCATGCCCGGTATAGAGGTTGACGACAACGGCGTCATCAAGCACAATGGCAAAACCGTCAGCCGGATGTACGTCGATGGGGACAATATCTTTCAGAATGGCTATGGCGTTGGCACTAGAACAATACAACCCAAAGCGGTCAAAGACGTTGAACTTGTGCAAAATCATGAACATAAAAAAGTCAAACAGGGGGTAAGCAACTCCGAAGATGTCGCATTAAATCTTGTTCTTAACGAAGATGCTAAAATGATCTGGTCAGGTGAAGCTACTGTTGGTATTGCCGCACCAATCGATGGCTTTATCAATGGGAATGCCATGAGCTTCAAAAAGAAGTACAAAACCCTCAATACACTGCAATATAATTCAATTGGTGAGCGTATTAACAATGATGTGGAATCCATCAACTCATTCAACCTGACCGAACCGATTGCAGCGGCAACGCCCTCAGTACCGACAAACAAATATTACAACAATAGATCTGTCGCCTTTAACACCAATCAATTTTATAAATGGTCCGAGGCATGGAGCTCTAGTGTGAATGGCAACCTGTGGGCCGACCGGGAGCAGCTCAGTAGCGATGGTACACAAAGATATCTTTTGGCCGATGGCAGTCAGGTCACTTATAATAATTATTATAATACGACAAAAAAACCACTTTATGGGCGTGGCAGCTTCACCTTGGAAGGCAACGATAATCGGTATTATTTGAAAAATATAATCGATTTTAAAGCCGAAAACCAAAACCATCACACCTGGTTACTCGATGATGGGGCACGCTATGACCAATGGGGGCGGGATCAGCTGAATTTTATATCCGAATCCATGGAGTATACGCCCAAATTAAAAAACAAGGATCTGATCACTTTTAATCTGGATCTGGCGAAAAAATGGCATAAAGATCGCTTGGAGGTATTTCCCGGTGTAATGGCGAATTATTTAAATGAAAATCAGCCCTATGATGCTGTTCGGCAAACTGTCTCTTTACCACAGACCAATGGTAATATACAAGTGGCCTATACACGTAATAATACACGCTTAAAACGCACTTATTTTGCCCGTTTGAATTACCTCAATAAAGAACTGAACTCGGCATTAGACTTGGTCAAAGATGGGGCTGTATTTGATAACAAAAGGTTTCCCGACAACAATCTGCGCTGGCAACAACAGCAAATGTCCGCTGGTGTGAAACTGGATTGGAAAAATAAAGACTTTATCCTTTCTGGCGCGTTTCCCTTGACCTGGAACGCATGGGATATTACAGATCGCCATGCGGGGTCAACCACAGAGACGAAGAAACTACTGTTTACGCCTTCCGTTTCCCTACAGGCTTATCTACCAAATCGAGATTATTTCCTATTGTCCCTACGTTTTAATCAGGAAAATTCGGATCTCGACCAGCTCTATCCGTACCCGATTCTGAGTAATTTCAGGGAAATAAAAAGTTTCGCTGCACCACTGTATTTCACATCAAATCAAGCGTATACATTACGTTATGCTATCGAACGACCAATCAGCTTATTTTACCTGAATGTAACAGCATCACATCTGCGGACACAAAATGATTATTTAGTCGGTCAGGATGTGACACAGCAGGGCATTATCAGTAAGTTGATGCCCTATGACAATCGGACGAGCAGTAATGCGCTGACATTGGGTATGTCTAAATCCTTATTGAAAGAGGGGATTTATCTGGGGTTGAATGCAAGTGCGAATCAAAACAAATACAATCAATTTTTGAATGGTCAATTTGCTGCAGCCACTGGCACGACAATAACCGTCAGCCCAAGGCTTGAATATAAGGGCATCTCCCACACCACATTATCCTATCAGTATACCTATAGCGATTTTCGAAATCGACTAAAAAGTGAAGCGGAGCGGAGTTCCAACCAATATACATCGAATACACATAGCTTAGGAATGCTTTATGTTGTTGGCACTTACCTCTTTGTGAAGGGAACCTGGAGTTATGGCAGTTATCAAAGTAGCGGGCTTGATCCCATCGCCAATGGCTTTCTAGACGCATCTATCCGCTATAAACCTCTTAAAAGTAAACATAGCCTGGAACTCAACATCAATAATATCCTTAATAAAAAAATATATTCCAGTTACAGTTTGACTCCGAACCTGGAAAACCGCCAAACCATTCCATTACGTGGTTTCCAGTCGGTATTAAAATATAGTTTTCTTTTCTAATACGTATGAGGAAGCGTCTCCCGCTGCACTGTTTAAAAAGCGTAGTAATACAAAAAGGGCTGACTTACATTTTTTGCAAGTCAGCCTTTTGCTATTAAACTAAGCGAGATCGCCAAAAGCGGAAATTGCCAGATTAGCTATAAGTTATTTTTTAGGGATTAACCAATGAGATCAATTGTCGTGTAACTGGATAGTTGGTTGGGACAATCTGATTTTGTCCGTAAGGAACGCCATCGCGATCTATCGCATAACTAAATACCCTGGCTTTTTTCTCCTGTGTTGGATTCCAGTTATCTTGGTGGGTTCTATTCCAGAAAAAGAGCGCTATGGTACACGGATTTATTCCCTATATTGCAAAAGAAAATAATCGGCAGGAAATGCATACAAAGTTTATTGAACTAATTACACAACAAGTCACACTTTCAAGTCTGGAAAAGGATATGTGCCAACATCATCTGGAACCGGTAAAGTTTCCTAAAAACCATATCATCGAGGAGGAGGGGAAGGTGCCCGCCTATCTGTATTTCGTTGTATCGGGCTTTGTCCGCTTGTTTCATTATAACGATAAGGGGGATGAGGTAACAACCCATATCAACTGTCCACCGGGATTTATCACTTCTTTTGTAAACTTCAACAATCAAACCCGATCGGATGAAAATTTGGAGTGCATCACAGACTGTGAACTACTGCGAATCGACAAAAGGAATCTTGATCTTTTAATTGAACAATCACCTGCATTTAAAGATTTCAGTATCTATGTGTTTCAACAGTCGCTATCCTACAATGAGAAACGAGCGAAGGAACTGGCGACACTTACAGCTGAAAAACGTTATCTGAAACTGATAGCCGAGCAACCGGAATTGCTCCACAACGTACCGATGCAATATATTGCCTCTTTTCTGGGCATGAACCCCAAAAGTTTGAGCCGCATCCGTAAACGGATCATTAGGTAACATTTGTGAAGTGGTTTTAAATCGCCAGGGCAGAACTTTGCTGAAACATTTAAAATCTACACACATGTCAACTAAAAATTTAGTATTGGTGTCCGGAGCGAACGGGCATTTAGGTAATAACCTTGTCAGATTATTGATAGGAAAGGGCTTTCAAGTACGCGCATCGGTGCGGAATATCAGTCGCAGCGACAGTCTAAAAGGGCTGAATTGCGAAGTCGTTCAGGCAGACATCATGGATAAAGCCGCATTTAAAAATGTGTTACAGGGTGTCGAAACTTTCTATGCTGTGGGTGCCGCTTTTAAACTATGGGCCAAAGATCCACAAAAAGAGATCTACGAAGTGAATATGCAGGGGACGCGGAATACCATTGAAGCTGCCGCTGAAGCAGGTGTAAAAAAAATCGTTTATGTAAGCTCCATAGCTGCACTGGACTATACGTACACGCCCACCAAAGAATCCAACGGTTACAATCCGGATCGCAGGGATGCCTATTACAATTCGAAGAATGACGGGGAAAGGCTAGCGTTCAAATTGGCAAAGGAATTGGGTGTCGAATTGGTCTCCGTAATGCCCAGTGCCATGATCGGCGGTGAAGCTACTCTTCCCCTGAATGTTTCCTATGATATCTTAAGATTGATATTAACCAAACAGATTCCCGTCGACACCAATATTGCACTCAATTGGGTGGATGTCAAAGACGTCGCCGAAGGCTGTTACCTCGCCGCCACGAAAGGGAAATCGGGGGATCGTTACATACTAGCAAATGAAAAGTGTCTGCGCATCACTGATACGACCAAAATAGCGCAACAACTATACCCTGGGCTTAATCTACGTATTCCAGCCTCTGTTCCCAAGTTTATGCTCTATGGAATTGCGGGATTGATGCAGTTGTCAGCGAAGCTAAAAGGAAAGCCACCCATAATCACGACAAAAGATATTGCGATGTTCTCAGGACTTCAACAGGATTTCGATATTTCTAAGGCAAAAACGGAACTAGGATTTAACCCCAAAAGCAGCGTACAGGCAGTCACCGAAGCCCTGGCATATCTGATGGAACACAAAACTCTGCTTTAGCGCCATGCTGAGCAAAAGATGCATCATAGATCGATTTTATATGGCGTCTGAGATTATATCTTTGGCTCGAGGGTTCTTGACCAGCCATCAGAAGATTAGTGCTGCAATAGTTAATTTTTAATTTGAAGATTAAATAAGCGTTATGTATTTAATTTTATTTGATTATTTCTCAAAGAAGCTATTGTTTCAAT
>NZ_JBWKUH010000019.1:0-98606 GCF_059420745.1 Sphingobacterium sp. GW821-FHT03E03 | reverse complement strand
AATGTTTTCATTAAGTTACAATTAAGTGAGGTCTATTTGTGTTTTTTATTACGATCTATATTTTAAATAATTTCGATTTATTTCGTTTTTTAGAGAATATTAATTATTTTCGATTGTTTAATAAACAATAACCAGAACTAACAATTTTATTTGAACCTGATAATTGCAATTTAGAGCCAGTTAGATCATTTTAGATACATCAATCGGTATTACAATAGATTGCTGTATTTGCGAAAGGAAATCTAATTCGAAACAATTCTTAACACAAAGAAAACATTAAATTAAAACTAACTTTTTGTTAAGAATATATTTTTGTGCCAAATTGAAAAATTACAATTTACATTCATATCTATGTTTAGTATTAACCCTATCCAAATTAATCTGAGGCACTCCTCCTCAAAGTTGCTCTTCATTGCATTGGCGATCGCAGGCAATATGGATCTTACGGCGACAGCGGCTCCAGTGGAGCATGGTAAAGTTGTACATTCGTTTAATCAAGCCAAGATTAAGGTAAAAGGAAAAGTTTTAGATAGCAAGACACAGGAGCCCCTAGCATCGGTATCTATCCTTGCTGGCGGGGTAGCCAAAGGGACGACAGATCGAATGGGAAATTTTGAAATAGAGATTGAAGCAGGTGCTTCGATTCGTTTTCAATTAATTGGCTATGAGGCGCAAACGAAGATCTTTACGACAGAGCAGTCAACTGTGCAGATTGCGTTAAATGTTACTTCTGAGGCACTAAATGAGGTTGTTGTAACGGCACTGGGTATTCAACGTGAAGAGAAAGCACTTGGTTACTCCATTAGTACGGTAAAGGGGGAGGAATTGACCAATGCAATTTCAAACAACTGGACAGATGCGTTAACGGGAAAAGTTGCTGGTTTAAATTTGGTGAAATCGGGTGCTGGGCCATTGGGGTCAAATAAAGTTATCTTGCGTGGGGAAACCTCAATGACGGGTGATAATGACGCATTAATTGTAGTGGACGGGATTATTATGGGCGGCGGAAAGGAGATGACAGGTACTGGAAACTCTAATTATTTGGATAGTGATTCTCCTGTCGATTTTGGATCATCTTTGGCTGATATCAATCCCGAGGATATTGAATCCGTGTCCGTTTTGAAAGGACCTGGAGCGGCAGCCTTGTATGGTTATCGTGGAGCGCGAGGGGCAATTATTATTACAACCAAAAAAGGAAAGGGGATACAGAATAGAATTGGTATTAGTGTCAATTCAAATACAGCAATTGGAACAATGAACAGGTGGCCTGATTATCAATATGAATATGGACAAGGTGCGATAGGACAGGATTTGTATTATTCTTATGGACAATCAGAGGATGGCGCAAGTACCTTGAGTACATCATCTGCATGGGGGCCAAAATTTGATGGACAATATTTCTATCAATACGATCCCGCTAATTATAGACAGACGCCTACTGAACGTACACTTTGGCGACCATACAAAAATAATCGTAAGGACCTGTTTCAAACAGAATTAACTTCGACTAATTCCATTAGTGTTTCTGGATCTACGGATAAGACAACAGCTCGTTTTTCATATACCAATGTAACCAATAAGTGGATTATTCCCAACATGGGGTATAATCGACACACGATTGCAACGCAGTTTAGCAACAAGATCACTGATAAACTGAGCCTATCCACAAAAATCAATTTTAATAATAGAGGATCAGATAACCTACCCAATAGCGGTTACAATAACCAAAGCTACATGTATTTTATTCGCGGTATAGCTCCGAATATAGATGCAGCTTGGTTGGATCAAAATTGGATTCCAGGAAAGGAAGGCATTGAGCAAATGACACCATTTTCTACGCTTTTGGATAATCCAAGAACGATATCTTATGATATGGTGAATGGGCAGAACAAAAATAACTTGATTGGAAATGTGCAATTGGACTATAAATTTACCAATGAATTAAGTTTGATGCTCCGGACCGGAATTGATATGGGCTACGACAAACGTAAGCAGTCAAGACCTTTTGATACAAATAAATATGCCTTTGGTTACTATCGGGAACAATCTATCTACTCAGAAGAGCGCAATTCTGATTTCCTTTTGCAGTATAATAATCAACGTTCACAAGATCATCGTTTTGGCCTTTCTGCGGGAGGAGCTCTAATAAATAAGAAGTATATTAGAGATGATGCTACTGCCAATAGCTTGATTTACCCAAATCAGTATAATTTTGCGAATGCGAGGGAAAGAGTTCTCTATCAGCCTTTTAGAAAAGAGATGGCTATTCATAGCATATATGGTCTTGCTAATTATAGCTATAAAGAAAAATATTTTATCGACTTTACAGGACGCGTTGACTGGGCAAGTACATTGGCTTCTCCCGTGACAGGGAAGGTTCCTTTCTTTTTTTATCCCTCAGTTAACTCCAGTTTTATATTAAGCCAAATTTTTGAGTTGCCTAAGTCAATCAATTACTGGAAGTTGAGAGCTTCAATAGCAGGTGTTGGAGGAGGAGGTCAAGAACCTTATGGAAATTCTTATGGTTATTTTAGTGCAATAGGTTTTAATGGTGGACTGGCAAATCCAACAAGGGTTCCCGATGAAAATTTAGCTCCTGAAAATACTGTTTCCTATGAATTGGGAACAGACTTTCGGATGTTTAAAGATCGAATTAAATTGGATCTAACGGTATATAGCACTTCGACATCAAAACAACTGATTGAAACGCCGGTTGATCCCTCAAGTGGGTATAGAACCAGATATACAAATGCAGGAGAGGTCCGAAATAAAGGAATTGAAATTGCCCTATCCGGTGATATCTTGAAAAATCACGATAAATTAAATTGGAATATGTATGGTAATTTTTCAAACTACGATTCGAAAGTAATTTCTATTCCAGCGGCTTTAGAAGGACAGCTTGTCCTTTCTAGCTTATTTGGTAGTCGTGGTTCCATTATAGCGATTCCAGGGCGCCGATTTGGTGATATTTGGGGCTTAGGCTATGAAAGAAGTCCCGAAGGAAAGATTGTTTATGCGGATGGAGTGCCGGTTTTGACACAAGAAAGCATATATATCGGCAATCCTAATCCAACCACAAAATTTGGCTGGGGTAATGAATTCAAGTACAAAGGTTTCCGATTTAATTTCTTATTTGACGGTCAATTTGGTGGAGTAGGCTATTCATTGACACATGCCGTATTAATGGAAGAAGGGAAATTAAAGAAGACTCTTCCCGGACGATATAATGGAATTATTGGTGACGGTGTTGTGCTGAATCCAGATGGAAGTTATAGCAAAAATACGGCTGTTGCAACAGCAGGAGAGTACTATTCCAGACATTTTAACCGTGATAATATTGAATCAAATACGTTTTCTACTGACTTTATCAAACTTAGAGAAGTGCGATTCGACTATTCATTACCGAAATCTTTCCTAAGTCGTTACAAGATCGAAAAGGCATCTATTGGTGTATATGGACGGGATCTTTTTGTATTTACTAAATGGCCTGCTTTTGATCCAGAATTTGCTTCGTTGACTGGCAGTGGAATTGAGAAAGGAGCTGAAATCGCTCAGTTTCCTTCGACGCGAACAATGGGCGTAAATCTATCGTTTTCATTTTAATTATTGACATTATGAAAAAATATATCCGTATAACATGTCTACTGATGCTCGGAAGTTTAGTATTTCAGGGCTGTACTAAGGACTTCGTAGAGAAAAATACTAACCCCAATGCAATTGCTGCTGCTGCGCCACAAAGCTTAATTGCCCCAGCATTGGTTAATGTGTTGGGAACTAATCTTTCGCGCAATTTAAGGATCAATAATGAGTTAATGCAGGTGACTGTTACCGTAAATGATAATCTGGAAATCCAGCGTTATGAAATAAGACCGTCAGAATCAGAATCAAGTTGGTCCGGTTGGTATGTACAATTGACCAATATTAGAGATATATACCAAAAGGCTAACGCTGCACAACAGACCGGTTATCAGACTTATATGGGGATCTCCCTGGTTCTTGATGCTTGGGTAAGTTCGCTAATCACTGATATGTATGGTGATGTGCCGTATTTCGATAGTAACAAAGGTTTTTCCGAAGGTAATCTTACGCCTAAATTTGATAAACAGGAGGATATCTACAAGGATATTTTCCGAAAACTGGAGGAGGCCAATACCTTATTGAAAGAGAATGTTGCGGTAGAATCGGCCAATACAGCGATGGATCCGATTTATAATTCAGATCCGGTGAAATGGCGCAGATTTGGGAATTCCTTGTACTTACGGTTGCTATTGCGGCTGGCTCATAAAACGGAAACAAATGCTGTTGCGAAGATTAAAGAAATATTAGAGATCAATACTGCTGAATATCCGATTATGCAAAGCAATGCCGAGACTGCTGCATTGTATTATACGAATGTGCAGCCGTATATGAATCCTAATTTCACGCTGCGTGATATTGATTTCAATCGTACAAAAGGCTATGGCGAGTTTTTTATTAATAATTTGATGGACCTGGGCGATCCTCGTTTGAAGATCTGGGCGACTGAAGCAACGCTGGGCGTATACGGCGGAATGCAATCCGGTTACAAAAGGGGAAATGTCCCCGAGATCCAATCTACTTTACATCTTGCATTAAAGTCAGATGCACGTATGGGAAATATGATGAATTATGCTGAATTGCAGTTTATTATCGCCGAATGTGGTATCAGGGGCTATGCGAATGTCGATGCTTCGGCCGCAAATTTGAAAGGAGTAAACGCAGCTATGGAATTTTGGGGAACAACAGCGCCAGCAACTTATCTAACAAATCCAAAAGTAGCTTTTTCTAACACTGACCCCGAAACTGAAAAACTGAAAAAAGTGCATCTGCAAAAATACTATGCCATGATGTTTACCGATTTTCAACAATGGTATGAATATCGTCGAACACAGTTGCTGGATCTGTACAAAGGGCCAGGTTTATTAAACAATGGAAAGATGCCGGTCAGATTAAATTACCCAATTATTGTCCAATCACTTAATAGGGAAAATTACCAAGATGCGGTCGGTCGCATGGGCGGAGATGGAATAAATGAAAAAATGTGGTGGCAACCTACAATCAACTAGTTCATGAAAAAGTTAAAGTTAGTAATATGGACTGCGTTGGCGATGTCAACGTTCCTGACAGGCTGTAAAGAAGATATCAATGAGTCAATAGGAGAATTAAATCCTGAAATATCATTGTATACATTACGTAGCCTCTATAAAAATACGGACCTACAGCTCAACGAATCAAGTGCGCTGGGCGCAAAGTATGTAAAAGCGCTTGTGGTTTCGCGCGCTGAGAATAAGAATTTGCCCGAAAATACCATTGCTGTTCAGAATATTTGGCGCAATCAACGTAGAGGAATATTAGTAGAGGTTACTGATGCCTCGAGTTTCAAATTTGGTGACTCTGTTCAGATCAATATCGATGGTACAAAATTGGTCAAAAAATCTGGCCTAATGGTTTTATCTTCTGTTAATAATCAACAGGTCAATGTCTTTGCCTCAAATAAGGATGTTGCTCCATTGGCCGTATCGGTCGCGAACCTCAAAGCGAAATTCGACGAATTTGAATCAACTTATATTGATGTTACTGCTGATGTCGAGCCAGAGCCTGCAACCGGAACAGCCCTAAAAGGCGATAAGATCTTGATGGATGGAGATAAAAATGAGATTACCTTACATACCGAGGACAATGCAACATTTGCGGCACAGTCTATTGCTCCCAGCGCCTCTTTCAGAGGAATAGCATTCAGAGAGGGGGATAAATTGCAAATCCGAATGCAGGACTACTCCGACATGGCCTATGCAAGTGGTAAACTATATGCTGGATGGCCGGAGACTTTTGATGCTGTAGACGCGAGTGTGAAAGGAAGTTACGATATGGGCGAAAAGAACGATGTGCCTTTTTCAACTGGGCAATGGAAGTTATATCAGGCAATATTGGGTACTACTGCTGGTCGTGACCGAATTGTTTCCGGTAAAAATGCGATACGCATGCAACAGAATTTAAGTGTGGATGGTCATGTACAGATGAATTTTGATGTACCAAATGGCGCTTCAAAAGTGACACTTTGGTATGGTTCATATTATACAGATCGGTCATGCACGTTTAAGCTGGAATATTCTACCGATCAGGGCGCGACTTGGAAGCAAATAGGTGAATCCATCGCTGACGCACATCCAACTTCGCAGAGTATGAATTCAAAACAGGCTGTATTTTTAATGAATGTTCAAGGAGCTGTTCGTTTTCGGGTCACCAAGCTTGGATTGGGAACCAGCAACAATGTCATTAATAATGGAAGGCTCGGCCTGGATGATATTGCAATCTATAAGAGTTATTAAGTTGAACGACTGATTATGTAAAAGCCCTGTGTAGTGAAGACTCCACAGGGCTTTCTGTTGTCGGCATATATTTTCTAAACTCCTCATAAAAATTCGTTATCTTCATAGTAACTATAAACGAAGACTTATGAACTTAACAGACTTAGTTACAGGAGGAGTTGGCTCGAAAGCAATAGAAGCCATTTCTAAAATGACAGGCGTCAGTGAATCCAAAGCAAAATGGATTGTGGCAGCGGCTGTTCCTTTAATGATTGCAGCATTGAACTACAATGCAAAAAACAAAGGTCAATCGGAAAACATCGACAAAGCGATCGATCAACATAGCGGTGGAGGTATCTTCGATAAGATAGGTGATTTATTTGGCGAGGGTGGATCTGACGACGGGAACAAGATTGTCAACCATATGTTTGGACAAAACACAGAGGTGGTGACACAGAATATTGCCGATAAAGCTGGTATTAGCTCTGCTCAGGTAACTGGGGTTTTAGCAACGTTAGCGCCTATTGTCATGAGTTACTTAGGTCAACAAAAACAGGCGTCCAGTGGCGGGGGTATTGGTGACCTGATCGGATCTGTTTTAGGTGGTGGTGGACAGCAAGGTGCTGGGGGTGGTATGCTAGGAGGGATTCTCGGTTCATTTCTAGGCGGCGGACAGGAAGAGCCTGCACAAGAAACACAACAGGCTTCTACAGGCGGTAGTATGACTGATATGTTGGGCGGTTTGGCCGGCAGCTTCTTTGATAAAAGTAACGATGGTCAATCCAAAGGAAATATCCTTGACTCGATCGCAGGAATGTTTGCGAAGTAAAGCAATCTTATAACATAAAAAAGTCGGTAACTGATCAGTTACCGACTTTTTTATGTTGTATTGAATTAATTTTCTACCGTTACTTTAGGTGGAAAATTCTTATGTTTTCTTTTGCTGATTTTGTCTACATTAACAGGTTGAGGAACTTTAACATAGTATCCTGTACCATCATATTCTCGTTTATTCGGACTTTCCTTACATGCTGCCGAACAACAACCATCCATTTCCTGACCACACTCATCGCATTGTGTGAAATGCTCATTACACACAGGATTAGCGCAATTGATCATCTTGGTTGTCTGTTTGCCACAATTGAAACAGGTTGATACAACAGATGGGTTGACTGAGTTAACATCGACTGTGACACGATTGTCAAATACATAACATTGGCCTTCGAAATCTTCGCCACCAGCTTCTTTTCCATATTTAATGATTCCACCATGCAATTGGTAGACGTCCTCAAACCCCTCTTTTAACAATAGGGCAGAAGCTTTTTCACATTTGATCCCGCCTGTACAGTAGGTTAATATTTTTTTTCCTCTATATTGTTCAAGCTCTTTGATTTTTTCTGGAAATTCGCGGAAGTTGTCAATGTCCAAAGTCACCGCATTTTTAAAGTGACCTACATTATGCTCGTAGTTTGAACGCACATCCAATACAACGACATCTTCCTGGTCTTTCATCGCCAAAAAATCTTTTGGCTCCAAATGCACACCTGTTTGGCGGTTTGGATCGATTTCTTTAGGGTCTCTCAGACCAGAGTGTACGATTTCAGCTTTATAGCGACAGTGCATTTTGATGAAAGAAGGTTCTTCAACGTTATCGATTTTAAATTCTGTTTTGTTAAAACGACCATCCGCATAAATTGCATCCATATATTGCTGACAAGCCTCAGTCGTACCGGAAACAGTACCATTCAAGCCTTCATCAGCGACGATAATACGCCCTACTAAGTCAAGTGATTTACAAAATTCAAGGTGATCAGTAGCAAACTGTTCTGCGTTTTCGATAGGGCTGTAACAATAGTACAGCAATGTTTGATATTGTGTCATGATATTCATTGATACCGCTGCAAACGGCGTTTAATGCAAAAATAAATTCACTGCAAAGCTACGAAAAATAATAAATGGAAGGAAATGACCTTCGTCACCTTTTCTTCAAAGGTTCCAGAAGATACTCCAAGCCGTTTAGTTTGATCTCATAAAGTGTGGCCAGTTGCTGACCTAATTTGCCTTTAGGGAACCCTTTTTGATTGTACCAGACCAAATAAGGCTCCGGAAGATTGCATAACGTGTAGCCTTGATATTTGCCGAAAGGCATTTTAACTGTTACAAGTTCAGTGAGGATTTCAGGATTTAGCATTAGTCTTTGGGTTTTCCGTAATTGATGCGGTACCAGATCGCTTTTAAAGCGATAATCCCATGATTGAATAAATTGGGAATGGTGCCGTAATAGTGTTTGAAGATAGCGAAGCGTTCTTTTAGCGACTCCTTATGTTTCTGTTTTGACATCCCGCCGACGAGATAGCGAGCTACATATTGATGCGCATTAACAGATTTATTTGCCTTTTTAGCACAGCGAATGACCCAATCTATATCAGCGCATAGTTTGTAATTGAGATCATACGGTTCTGCAATACTCCGTTTGATGTAGATGGCCTGGTGACAGATATTCATGCCATAACGAAAACTCTTCCAGTCAAAACTTGCAGGTGCCTTATGTCTTCGTTCACCAATAAAAGCCCTATTGTCATCTATCAGTATCGTTTCACCATAGAGGATATCGGCACCATCACTGAGCTTCGCTAGGTTTTCGATGCTATTGAGATCGTATATTTCATCACCGGAATTCAAAAAGAGAACATAGTCACCTGTAGCCAAAGCAAGGCCTTTGTTCATCGCATCGTAAATTCCTTTGTCTTTTTCAGATAATAAGACCGCAATTTTATCCTGATATTTTTGAATAACGGCTAAAGTGCCATCGGATGATTCCCCGTCAATGACGATATATTCAATATTGTCATAAGTCTGGTTAACAACAGATGTGATGGTATGCTCAATATCCCGCACATTATTGTAAACGACAGTGATGATTGAAAATTTTGGATGAGCAGACATGTCTATTTATTGAATTTGTTAATTTTTTTCTTGAGGAATCGGATGCCCCGATTGAATAAAGAACCTTTCCGATGTGCGTAGAAATATTTGATAGCTTCATACCCTTGTACATTCTCCGCTATTTCGGTAGGGAAAGCATGTACAGGATGATCTGCTAAAGTGACCTGATAGGTTGATTCTGCAGCTGTATGAGTGCCCGAACCATCGTTACCGATATTCTGTGTCATCGAATTCCTCGGATACAAAACTAGTCCATTTTTTTTGAATACCGAAGCGTACCAACGTATTGCCCAGGAGTTGATCTTTCCAGTGCGGAGCTCCTGTACCTGTTTCCAAAAGTTCTCTTTTCCTTCAATACTGAACTGATGAATCTGTTCCTCCGAAAAATCGGAAACAAGCTCATCGATGTTTGGGTTGAAATGTTGCCATGCACGATCCCATGTTGCCCAACCCCAGCTATTGGCGACCCGAAAGAAAAACGTTTCAGGAAGCTCATTCAGGTTTTTTACCGGATAACCATAGCCACTGATCTGCATCACCGGTTCGTCCTCTTTATAGCGGTCTAGTGCTTTATTAAAGTAATCGAGGGCAAATTCCGATGTTTCAAGATCATCTTCTAAGACTATAATCTGTCCATGTTCGTTCACGACTTTGGTAACACCGTCGATGACATTTGCCGCTAGGCCCCAATTTTTGTTCCGCTCGACAATTTTGATCTGTTTAAAAGACCAAGGCTTTTTTATAATCTTACGTACTTCTTCTACAGCTTGAGCTGCACGTTCATCCTTTGCTGCATCTGAATAAATATAAACAGTCGTTTGGTCTGCAAGCTTGTTTTTCTCAAGTGCAGTAAGGGTCTTTAGTGTATGCGCTGGACGATTATACACAAAGAGTAGAACTGGAGCAAGACTGTTCATCGATCAAAAAATTTTATTATATGCTTTTTTATTGGCCTGTCGGGTATGACGAACTTGGCTGGTCTTACCCAATAGCCTAAAAGCAATATTGAAATAACTTCTTGTTTCAAAAATACGACCTTTACCTAAAGAAGACAGCATTTTCTTTACGCTCGCTAGTATAGCCATTGAGAAAGCCTTTGTAAACGTATAATTGATATTGCAATATTCGGTCAGGTGATAGACGAATTCGCTCTTTAGAAAAGCTTTGCGATCTACTTGACGCTGCTGTCTGTCGTGATAAGCCTTGGCATCTTCGGCCAACACAAAGTTCAATCCATAATAATGGATGCGGTTGGCATAATCTTTATCTTCTCCATAATGGAAGAAAATTGGAGAAAAACCGCCGACTTTTTTGATGACAGCTTTTGGTATCAACCAAAAAGCAGCATTGACGAATGAGCAGGTTCGATACGAATTTTCGAGCTGCGTATGCTTCGTATAGACTGAGAACCCATGGTCGAGTTTTTCCTCCGTGCCATCGTAGTGGATAGGGGAAACAATTCCAATGTTTGCGGTGTTTACCTTGATCAGGTTGGTGATGCAGTTCTGATCTATCCAAGCGTCTTGATTGACCAAAAAGGCGTAGTCATAATCTTTCTCTAGGGCGATGGTCAGTCCAATGTTGTTGGCCTTCCCAAAACCGAGGTTTTCGGGGCTTTCTATCAGTCTGACAGTAGGGTAAGTTTCTTTGATGATACGGGTGGTATGATCACTTGAGTTATTATCTATAACAAGGATATCCGTTTGATAGCTTGATTCCAATAAACTGGGCAAACATTTGTGAATCCAAGGTTCAAAATTATAAGAAACGATTATGGTGAGAATCTTGGCCATCTATTTTTTTCGGATAACTGTGATGAAATAGCTGAATAACTCAAGCAGAATGCTTGGCTTAAAAATTCTATTGACGATAATATATGCACATACAGCGACAGCAACAGTACTAGCAAACCGAAGGTAGAGGTTGGCAATAGATGCCGTGGCGTAGTGTGCTGCTAAACAGCTGATACCTGCTAATACAGCATACGAAAAAACATCCTGAATCAGATAGCTGAATGAATAGGTCATATAGGGTTTGGCCGAAGCGTACCAAACAAATATCCATAGCGCGTTTAATCCAGCGGTTAGTGTGATCAATATTTCGAGACCGAGTGATTTGCCAAAGACCAAAATAGCAATTTGAAGTAAACCAAAAACGACGATATTTCGCATATAGATCTGAGACTTGCCCTTGCTGATAATTAAGTTTGAGAAAACATTACTTACCGAGTCAAAAGCTGCTCCAATACAGAAAATCTGAAGAAATATGGCACTTTGTTCCCACTTTTCAGTGATGGCTATCGTAATGAAGTCTTGTGCCACTGTGGTTAAACCAAATAACATCGGGAAGGCTAAAAAAGCCGTAAAGGAGATGAGCTTGCGGAATACACGAAGCTGTCTATCCCTATCATCTTCTATTTCCCGAAGAATCGGTTGTGTGACATTGTTGACCATATTGGTCAAAATATTCTGTGCCATAATACTCCATCTATTAGGATTTACGGTATATCCCAACTCTTCAGCGGAATAATGGCGACCTAATACTGCAGCATATATATTTTTATTGATATTGATAAAGATATTCGTAACTAATATCTTACTGCTAAACCCTAGAATATCGCGGATAGGACTGAAATCAAAGGTAAATGAGGGTTTGAATTTGGAGAAATACCAAAAGCCAAGCATATTAAAACCGCTATAGGATACAATTTGTATTGCATAAGCCCAATAGGAATAATCTTTATAGGCTAGATAAACACCAAGGATATTTGATGCGACGAGGGCGAATGTTCCTGTGATTACTCTTTCCTTGATCTTTAAATTACGAAAAAGGTAGGCATGATGGGCAACCCCAAAGCTTCCAAGCCAAAAAGACAGAAAGGTAAATCGACTGAGTTCAACAAGTACAGGCTGATTGTAGTAAAGGGCAATCAGCGGAGCTGAAAAGAATAATACAATATAAATAAATGTACCTATTCCGACGCTTGTCCAGAATACAGCATTGTAGTCTTTATGCTGAACTTCTTTTTTATTGACAATCCCATACACAAATCCGCTCTCTTGAAATGCTGAGGCAAGAACAGAGAATATGGTAATCATGGCTACTAAACCGTAATCTTCTGCTGTTAGTTTACGATTTAGTAGAATACCGAAGCCGAAGCCCAAAAACTGCTGAATAATGCTGGCCATGCCACCCCACAGCAGTCCTTTTGTTGTTTTTGATTTTAAAGAGTCATTTTCCGTTTGCGATGACATGCTAAATTAAATGAGCGGCAATATTAAAGTATTGCAATTGTATTCGCAAATTCTTTTAAGGAAACATCAGTCGGATTGATATCAGTAATCAGATAAGAAATATCACGTAGGGGTACCACTTTCATTTTTTGAACGGAATTAAGTTTTTCCGCAATACTGAGTATAGCAACCTTCTTAGAGCATTTGATCATTGCACGTTTGATCTGCACAACTTCCCAGTCTGAATCCGTTACCCCATCTTCTACAGAGAGTGAATTGGTACCCAGCAAGCAAAGATCTACTTTTAGGTCCGCCAATTCATTGGCCACCTGTGCGCCTGATACAATATTTGTATTCCGTGAAAGCTTTCCACCAACCAAGATCACTTCAAGATTTGGCTTTTCAGCCAGTTCTAGTGCAACTAATGGACTGATCGTGAAGAATGTACATTGAAGGTGGTCTGGAATTGTTCGTGCCAGTTCAATCAAGGTCGTTCCCCCGCCGACCAATATAGTCATACCATTTGAGATCAATGAGCTTGCCTTCTTGGCAATTTCTTTCTTCGCCTCTTTAGCGTAAACATTTCCGTCCTGAAAAGGAAACTGAAAAGATTTGGATAGCGCTCCACCGTAGACTTTTAAAACTTTGCCATTTTCTGCAAGCTCGTTCAAGTCACGTCTGATCGTATCTTCGGATACATTAAGTTGGACACTTAAATCTGAAGATAAAACTTTGTTATGTAGATTGATCTGATGTATAATAAATGCTTGTCTTTCTTCCTTTAACATTGGTCTTTGGTTTTAATCGGAATTTTAAAATTAATTGAAAAAAATCAGTTTAAATGTAATGAAAATTATTCTTCCTTTTTATCAATTTTTGTTAAACCCGCTTTAAAGCGAGGTTTGAATCCTGTTGGCTTGTTGGTTGCTGTTTGTTCCTTTGTCGTATCGTCGTTCTGCTGTGGTTCAGCAGTTGGATTGGTTGTGCTGCTTTCCGTTAATGTTGGGGCTGCTTTTGAAGCCGGTTCAGCTGTCTGCTCTTCGCTTGTATCCTCTACTGAGGAGCTTGCGGATTGAACAGCTTCATCCGCCTGTTTGTCATCAGTACTTGCTGTTTTCGTTACACCAGCTTTGAATCTTGGCTTAAAGCCTGTCGGCTTCGATGTCTCTGTTGCCGAACTGCCTGAGGCCTCCGAAGGTGAGGATGTATTCGCTGTAACAGCGCTATCCACAGTCGCTGAAGGTGTCGTCGCATCCGCTACCGAAGAGTTTGCGGATTGAATAGGTTCATCCGCCCGTTTGTCATCAGTATTTGCCGCTTTCGTTATCCCGGCTTTAAAGCGAGGAGTGAACCCCGTTGGTTTAGCTATTGTTGTTTCCTGCTCGCCGGGTTCCTTTTGCTGCTTGTCAACAGTGTTCTCTACTGGCGCGGCCTTTGTTTGTGAAGAATCTGTATTTTCTGCTTTCGTCACGCCGGGCTTAAACCTAGGCTTGAATCCTGCGGGTTTGTTTGCTGCGGTTGCATCCGTTTCAGCGATATTCTCCTGTTGAGGTTCAATGGATGGATTGGCGGGGCCAGCTTCATCAAAAGTTGAAGATACTGGTTGCACAGGCTCAGCTGCTTTCGTTAGGCCTGCTTTGAATCTTGGCTTAAAGCCTGTCGGCTTCGGTGCTTCAGTTGCTGAACTGTCCGAGGGCTCTGTAGGTGAGGATGTATCCTCATTAACAGTACTATCAGCTGCTTTCGTTACACCCGGCTTGAACCGTGGTTTAAAACCTGTTGGTTTCGCCGTTTCTGGCGCAGCATCGTTCGACAAATCTGTAGGGGCGGACGTTTCGGCTGTAGCCGCTGTGTTTTTAGTGATCCCTGGTTTAAAGCGTGGCTTAAATCCTGCAGTAGAATTTGCAGCTGCTGTCGAAGATTCTGTTGTATGTTCCTCTTTCTGCTCAGCCGGCTCAGTTGTTGGAGTTGTTGCTTTAAACCTAGGTTTGAAACCTGCGGGTTTTGTGGCAGTGGCATCCGTTGCGGCCGGAGCCGTCTCAACAGGATCTGTTTGGATCGGTTTTTTGATGACCACGGTTTCTTCTTCCGCCAGATGGTAACTCTTACGAAGCTTGTTGAACCAAAATTTCTTGCTATGATCAAAACTTTTCTCGCCCATAGCAGAATAGTGTGCTCTGAACTCTTCAAATAAAGGTTCATCTGAAGCTTTTAAAGCTTTTAAATCAATTTTCTTTTTCGTGAAAAATTCTTCAAAAGTCATCCTGTTACGAGTTTGATATAGTCTATTACAAATGTAGTAATTTTTCTGACGGCGCTGAGAGGCCTTTCTATAAAAAAAGAGCGACAAGCGCTCTTTTAGATATTTTTGAGATAAACAGCTTATGCCATATTATGGTATACCGCCTGAACATCGTCATCCTCTTCGATTTTATCGATCATCTTTAACACATCTGCCGCTTGTTCTTCAGTAATATCAGAGTGTGATAGAGCAATACGCTCCAACTTTGCTGAGCTTACTTCAATACCTTTCTCTTCTAGCAATTTTTGCATATTACCGAAATCTTCAAAAGAAGTCTGAACTACAGCAACATCATTGCCTTCTTCATCAGCTTCAACGTATAATTCTTCCAAACCACCATCGATAAGCTCCAGTTCCAACTCTTCAAGATCCAATTCGTCTGTAGCTGCAAAACGGAAAATGGACTTGCGATTGAAAATAAAATCCAAGGATCCTGTTTTTCCCAATGAACCTCCGGCTTTGGTAAAATAGCTGCGGATATTTCCTACAGTACGGTTGGTATTATCTGTCGCTGTTTCGATCAAAACCGGAACACCATGTGGGCCATAACCCTCATATACATATTCTTCGTAGCCTTTTGAATCTTTCTCTGAAGCACGTTTTATAGCCGCTTCAATACGATCTTTAGGCATATTTACAGCCTTAGCATTATGTATTGCTGTGCGAAGTCTCGAGTTGGTTTCAGGGTGAGGGCCGCTTTCTTTAACCGCCATAGCGATCTCTTTACCTAAACGTGTAAATTGCACGGCCATCTTAGCCCAGCGTTTGAATTTCCGCTCTTTTCTGAATTCGAAAGCTCTTCCCATTGTTATATTTTGTTTTTAAGATTCTCAATCATATCGACTGTCATCTTCTGGATGTCAAATTCTGGCTTCCAGTTCCAGTCTTTGCTTGCGTATGAATCATCCAGACTTGCAGGCCATGAATCGGCAATCTGCTGTCTTGGGTCATTCTCTACGTAAGAGATTGCAAAATTAGGAAGAATTTTTTTAATTTCTTGTGCGAGTTCTTTTGGAGTAAAAGTAATACCACCAAGATTATAGGCGTGGCGGATGCTCAGACTTTCCTGTGGTGCGTCCATCAGCTCAAGTGTGCCGCGGATGGCATCTTCCATATATAACATCGGTAATGCTGTATTCTCGGATAAGAAACATTCGTAAGTACCTGTTTTCAGCGCCTCATAAAATATATCAACAGCATAATCTGTCGTTCCACCTCCCGGTTCTGTCTTCCACGAGATAATACCTGGATATCTTACGCTACGGATATCCAATCCGCGGTGCTCCTGATACCACTCGATAAGACGCTCACCTGCAAGCTTGCTGATTCCATAGATCGTATTCGGATCCATAACACAGTATTGCTCCGTATTTACTTTTGGTGAGTGCGGACCGAAGACAGCAATGGAACTTGGCCAGAATATTCTTGAAACTTTATACGTAACAGCTAGATCAAGCACGTTGAGCAATCCATTCATATTAAGCTCCCAGGCTTTTTCAGGATATTTCTCTCCTGTTGCTGAAAGCATGGCTGCCAATAAATATACTTGAGTAGGTTTATATTTTTGAAACAATATGTCGAGACCATTTTTGTCAAGCACATTTGCAATTTCAAAATTCTCGTCGGGGCTTTTTGTTTGTGGTTCTCTGATGTCTGTGGTGACAACATTTTCTGCACCAAATTTTTTACGCAGAGCGATTGCCAATTCAGTACCGATTTGGCCGTTTGCACCAATGATAATAATGCTTTCTTTCATGATGCAAATATAACGGCTTTTCAGTATCTAGCAACTGTTTGATGCAAAGGATATCTTTCTAAAAATGTTAATTTATAGACTCTTGGCACTGTTTTTATGAGATTTTAAACCGTTTCAATCGTTTGTTCTGTTTTTTTGAACGAGCAGCGAAAATTTTTATTTTTTTTGAATTATCGTCACTTCAATTTTTTTAGTCAAATCCGCGGTTCGTGGCCAATAATTTTTTGGCTGGGGTGGAAAAAAACCGAGTCGTTGTGACTTTTTTAGCGGAGTAAGCGATATTTTGTTATTTTAATATTGTAATTGGGGAATATTTTTTAAATTTGAAGAATTCATTCTTCAAGAATCAACTAAAAACAAATCAAATAACAAATTTTATATACACAATTTAAACACAGACAAAAATGAAAGTGGCAGTAGTCGGCGCAACAGGCCTTGTAGGTACTGAGATGCTAACCGTGTTGGCGGCGCGAAATTTCCCAGTAACAGAATTGATTCCAGTAGCTTCAGAGCGTAGCAAGGGTAAGGAAATTGAATTCAAGGGAAAGAAGTATAAGGTGGTTACACCATCTGAGGCTATTGCTTTGAAACCTGATGTTGCATTGTTCTCCGCTGGAGGTGATACGTCTAAAGAATTTGCACCAAAATTTGCAGAAGCTGGAATTACAGTTATTGACAATTCTTCAGCATGGCGTATGGATCCGACCAAGAAATTGGTCGTTCCAGAAGTAAATGGCGATGTGTTATCTGCTGATGACAAGATCATCGCAAATCCAAATTGCTCAACTATTCAAATGGTGGTGGCGTTAAAACCATTGCATGATAAATATAAAATTAAGCGTGTCGTAGTTTCGACTTATCAGTCCGTAACAGGCACCGGAGTAAAAGCCGTGAACCAGTTGATGGACGAACGCGCAGGTAAAGAAGGCGAAAAGGCTTATCCATATCAGATTGATTTGAATGTCATCCCACATATCGATGTATTCCAGGAAAATGGCTACACCAAAGAGGAAATGAAAATGATCTTGGAAACAAACAAAATCATGCGTGACGATTCAATCAAGGTAACAGCAACAACTGTGCGTATTCCAGTGATGGGCGGGCACTCCGAATCATTGAATATCGAATTTGAAAATGACTTTGATTTAAATGATGTACGTGCTGCATTAGCTGCTCAAAGTGGTTGTATCGTTGTTGATGATCCTGCTACTCTTCAATATCCAATGCCAAAAGATGCACATGGTAGAGATGAGGTTTTTGTAGGACGTATCCGTCGTGATGAATCGCAACCGAATACGTTAAATATGTGGGTAGTAGCAGACAACTTGCGTAAAGGTGCAGCAACAAATGCTGTTCAAGTTGCTGAACTATTGGCAGAAAAAGGATTGATCTAACTCAAGTAGATTCCATCATATTGAGCCCCCATGAAGCAGTTCATGGGGGCTCTTTTTATAGGTGCATTTGTGATTTTCAGAAGGATAGGTATATTTCAGCCAGATCCAATAAATCTGTTGCTATGGTGTCAAAGTCTTTGGCAGGATGGAAAAATCAATCTTATCATTTAGTGGTACATAGCTGTCTTTTTCCTGCTCTTCCAGACGGTCAGGAAATAATATGCCGAAGAGGTGATCTGTTTCATGTTGGAAAATAACTGCTGTAAATCCTTCAATATTTTCTTCGATAACTTTTCCCTCCTGATTGATGTATTGTAAACGGATCGCATAGCTCCGCAGAACATCTTCTTTGCGATTTGGGATGGATAGACAGCCTTCTGCACCCTTCCGTTTTAGCTTTGAACGCCACAGGATTTTTGGGTTTACATAAAACTCGAAAGGTTGTTCTGGCTTGTCAAACCGTTGCACCCAGATCAGGTTTTTGTTGATCCCAATTTGAGGTGCCGCTATTCCTACCCCTGGATGATTTGGATCCCGAACGGTTGCAAACATCCGCTTTGAAAGTGTTTCTAACAGTGGGGCATTGTACTTAACATCACTGCTTGTCGCTTTCAATACCTTTAGATCTTTTTCATCGGTAGTTTGTAATACACGAAGAATTGTGTTTTCATCACCTGATAGAATAATCTTCTTGTCAGCTTCTGTAAATTCCTGTCCGGCATTCAGGTTGACCGGCCGTTCATTCTTCGCTTTATGAAAGGCTTTTTCTCCTGCCATAATTTTTGTTTCTAAATTGTTTTCTACTGGGGGAACTGGACAACGATAACCGTTGCTATAGGCGCAATAAGGATTGTAAGCCTTATTAAAATCTATTTCAATGGTACTACCCTTGATGTCATCCGTGGACAGGTCAATATACCGTCCACCACTATAACTCTCCTGGCCGTTTGTCTGATCTAAAAATGGTAAAAATAAATGTTTTTTGTAGGCAGGATTTTGAAATAAGGCCACACTTTGGTAAATATTTAATGTCCTTTCAGCCCCATTCAATTGAAATGTCACAATCGCATAGCGTTTGTACTCATTGCTGGTACCGTCATAGGTTGGCATACGAAATACAGGTTCATCAAATAAGACCTCTATCTTAGCTTTAGCCTTATAGTTAGGGCTTATAGGAAAGTAATCTAAAGATGCCACTTGATCGGCTTTCAATGGGCCAAATTGCTCTTTGGCCAATTCCAAAGCTTTTTCCTTGCGCTGAGCCAAAATTTGTTGCTCATAATTGCTCTGGGCATGACCATATAGGCAAAATGCAACAAAAAGGCTGGCAATAACTGTTTTTCTCATTTATATTTTAAATAGTCTATCAAAGTTATAGCTTTTTTAGTGAATTCAGGTTTTACACAGTAAAAAATAAAAAAATGATGACACTTCATAGGCCTATAGCGTGTAGAAGCAGAATCTCAATACGCATATCTTGATACTCAAATCTAAATTGTACTTTTGTAAAAAACGATTTTCCATGAGGTTAATGGCATTTGATTACGGTACAAAACGAATTGGGGTTGCAGTGACGGATCCGATGCAAATTATTGCTACGGCCCTGACAACAATACATCCGCAGGATATTTGGACTTTTCTAACGGATTACCTCCAAACGGAACAGATCGAAACATTCGTTGTCGGTAAGCCCAAACAGCTGGACGGATCGGATTCGGAGTCAGCTTCGCATGTGGTCGGGTTTATGCGCAAATTGAAAAAGACCTATCCTACCATTCCAGTTGTGGAAATCGATGAACGGTTTACTTCAAAAATGGCCTCTGCAGCCATCGCTCAAAGTGGAAAGAAGAAAAAGGACCGTCAACAGAAAGGCCTGGTTGACACCGTCTCTGCGACAATTATCTTGCAAAGCTATATGGAGGGTCGGAATTTTTAAATACGAATTTTATGGCATGAGCCGCTAGCGTTAGATGACTCGTTTATTGATGGAGCAATGTCGATCTTAACAGCATATTGTCTATTTAGGCGATGAAATCAAGCCGGGTATAACGGGTTCACTTAATACAAAGTTACAGATGAAAAGCATATTATTTTTTACAGAAGACATAGATTTCAAATTAAAAGAAAAAGGTAAGATTCGTCAATGGATCGCTGATGCGATTAAAGGTGAGGGATTTAAACGCATAGGCGAGCTGAGTTTTATCCTCTGTTCGGATGCCTATCTGTTGGAGATCAATAAAGAATACCTGAACCACGATACGTATACCGACATCGTGACTTTTGATTCATCAGAGGATGAAGATACCATTGCTGGCGATATTTTTATCAGCGTGGAACGTATCCTGGAAAATGCACAAAAATTTAAGGTTGGTGAACGTGATGAGTTGCATCGCGTCATTATTCACGGTGTCATGCACCTTTGTGGATATCCGGACAAAAAGCCAGCCGATAAAGCAAAGATGACGGCTAAAGAAGATGAATATCTAGGAAAAAGAAATTTCTAGTTTAATTATAATCCAATGTCAGTGGGGGTGTCCAAAAGAAACGGATACCCTATTTTTTTATTCATATCCTCCTAGAGCCTCATTTCAGCAGTTCAATTCTCCAGCGAGGCTCTTTTCCTTTTTTGACAGCTTCTTGTTCATCTTTTTATACAAGTGAACGGTCATTTCTGTCTCAAATCTTCCCCGCTGAGGAATGCCTAATTATAAGGTATATATGTGAATATCTCATAAGTTTTTCCGGCAAAAAAACTTGACTTTTCGATTATATTTAATTAGCTTCAAAACACAAATTGTCTAAACCATTTATTTGTGTCTAATATGAACGAATTAGAGGAATATTTCCGAAATAACAATGCGAAGCTGATAAACAAATGGATGCATTATTTCGACGTATACGATCGCCATTTCCGTCGATTTAAAGATAAAGAGATTGTTGTGCTTGAAATAGGTGTCTTTCAGGGTGGAAGCCTTCAGATGTGGAAGAAATATTTTGGCGACAAAGCAAAAATCTATGGGGTAGACATCAACCCCAATTGTAAAGAACTAGAAGAGGAGAACGTAGAAATATTTATCGGATCTCAGTCAGACCGTAAATTTCTACGTAAAGTAAAAGAATCGATCCCGCCAATAGATATCCTGATAGATGATGGCGGGCATACCATGCTACAACAGATTATTACATTTGAAGAATTATTTGGACATGTAAAAGAGGATGGTGTCTATCTATGCGAAGATTTGCATACCTCTTACCAAGTTTTTTATGGTGGTGGGCATAAGCGGAATGGCACTTTTATCGAATACAGTAAGAATTTTATTGATTACATCAATGCCCATCATTCAGAACAACGAGGACTAAAGGTTAATGAATTTACACGTTCGGTTAACTCCTTGCATTATTACGATAGCATACTGGTTGTTGAGAAACATAAAATGCAGCCGCCAACACATATGAGAACGGGTAATGCTACAGTACAGGACTTTGATGCTCCGCCAACAGGGATAAGTGGATTAAAGTGGAAGATTAAGAAGCCGGCGCTAACAGTGATCAATAAATTCCTCCGTTTTTTTAGGATTGGAGGATTTATGTGGAGATAAGAAAACGATAATACACAAAAAAAGCGCTGTACAAAGTACAACGCTTTTTTTATAGCATTGCTAATGACTAAAATCTTTCAAATTGAGAGAAGAAGAAGTTACCTTCGATAGCCGCATTTTCATCAGAATCAGATCCGTGGATAGCGTTAGCATCGATAGATTTAGCATATTTGTTACGGATTGTACCTTCAGCTGCGTCAGCTGGATTAGTAGCACCGATTAATGTACGGAAATCTTCAACAGCGTTGTCTTTTTCTAAGATTGCAGCAACGATAGGACCTGAAGTCATGAATTCTACCAATTCACCATAGAAAGGACGTTCTTTGTGCACTGCGTAAAATGCGCCAGCAGTTTCTTTTGATAATTGAATGTATTTCATTGCAATGATTTTGAAACCACCAGCAATAATATCGTTTAAGATTGCACCGATGTGACCGTTCGCTACTGCGTCAGGTTTAATCATCGTAAAAGTTCTGTTAGTTGCCATTATTTTAATTTTTTTGCAAACTTAGATAAATTGCTTTTTATATGCAATATAATTAGGTTTATATAAAAAACAATTTATTCACCTTCGTGTGTTAACTAGCGTTACACCTGGTCATGAAACAAGTCTCAGTTTAACTCTGCTGAACCCGCAAGTTGTGCCTCCCTCTGTCACTGGCAATCTTTTTGCCGTGGAGAATGTAATAAGTTCATAGGCAATTGATAATGAAAGGAAATAAAAAATCAACTGTAAACAAATCTATAAGATAAATATATTCGATACGAATATGTAACTTTGTAATGTTATGGCATTAAATCTAACAGTAGACATCGATAAGGATTCCGGCTTTTGCTTTGGAGTGGTATACGCTATAGATATGGCAGAGGAGATTTTGGAAGAGGATGGTTACCTCTATTGTCTTGGTGACATTGTACACAATGACGAAGAAGTAGCCCGATTGAAAGCCAAAGGACTGCGTATTATTGATCATGCTGCGCTGCCTACACTACAAAACGAGAAGGTGCTGATCCGTGCACATGGTGAGGCCCCCGAAACCTATCGTACGGCGTTAGAAAACAATATTACGCTAATTGATGCTTCCTGTCCAGTCGTACTCAAATTGCAGAATAGGATCAAAACCTCGTTTGACCAGGAGGAAAAGATCTTGATCTTTGGAAAACATGGGCATGCGGAGGTCATCGGCCTACAGGGACAGACAAATAACGAAGCACTCGTATTTCAGGATATAGCTGAGTTGGATGATGCTGATTTGCCAGCTTCATTTACGCTCTATAGTCAGACAACAAAAAGTGTGGATAAATTCTACGCCATCAAAGATGAGTTGATCAAAAGAGGGTATGAGGTCAAGGCCAATGACACTATCTGTAGACAAGTGTCTAACAGATATGAGGATCTTGGTGCCTTTGCTCGACAATATGATAAAATTGTTTTTGTATCCGGTAAAAAGTCTTCCAATGGAAAGGTTTTGTTTGAAGTATGCCAAAAAGCCAATCCTGAAAGTTACTTTATCTCCGACCCTGCCGAACTGGATGCGTCAGTTTTTAGGACCGGTGACCGTATTGGTATATGCGGAGCAACCTCAACACCAATGTGGCTGATGAAAGATGTAAAAGCGAGCCTGGAAGCACTCTAACCTAGTTTACCCGTCATAGATATTTCATATTATCGCGAGTGAATCTGCAGTACATGCTTTTTTGTTTATTTTTGTAGGCTATGAGCAATAAAGCCAAAAAAGGTATTCTTTTAGTACAATTAGGTACACCCGATAGTCCAACTACTCCAGACGTAAAGAAATATTTGACCGAATTCTTAATGGATCCCCGCGTCATAGATATTCCTTATTTTCAACGGACATTATTGGTAAAAGGAATTATTGCTCGTACCCGCGCACCAAAATCAGCAAAAATTTACGAAACAATCTGGGACAAGGAAACCGGCTCTCCCTTGATGCATTACAGTATATTGCAACGGGACCTATTGCAGGAGTCTCTAGGGGAGGAGTATCATGTGGAGTTGGCCATGCGTTACCAAAATCCATCCATAGAAGCTGCACTGAGCAAGATGGAGGGGATGCTGCTCGAATCCGTTCGCGTTATTCCATTATTCCCACAATATGCATCGGCGACATCAGGCTCGGTAATAGACCGTGTGATGGAGTTGATCCGCAAATGGAACTATTTGCCTGAAATTAGTTTTGTAAGCAATTTCTGCACGGATGACTTAATGGCTGAAACGTTTGCAGACCATGCCAGAAAACACGATCTTACACATTTCGACCACTTTGTGTTTAGCTATCATGGCCTTCCCGTCAGGCAGCTGGGTAAGGTGGATCCCACAGGCAAACTAAAATGCCCTGAATCAGGTTGTGATTCCTGCAAAACAAATGTCAACGCATATTGTTATGTTTCTCAGTGTTATGCGACGACGCGGACCATTGTTGAAAAACTAGGCTTGCAAAAAGAACAATACTCCCTGTGCTTCCAATCCCGTTTGGGCAAAGAGCCGTGGATTCAACCCTATACTTCCGATCTGTTGCATGACCTCGCTAGTAAAGGCTATAAAAAATTACTGGTCTTCAGTCCGGCATTTGTGGCAGACTGTATAGAGACTATCGATGAAATTGGCGTGGAATATGCTAATGAATTCAAGGATTTAGGTGGAGAGGAAGTCTGTTTGGTCGAAAGTCTCAATGACGATCCCAAATGGATTGCATCTCTGAAGCAATTGGCACTCAATGCCAAAAATTAAAACGAATTAATGATGTTGTTAGTAAATGCATGTGTTTTACTCATTCTAGATTTTTATATCTTTTTTGCCCTTCGTGCTACAAAGATTAAATTTCCCAAAACAAAAATATTCGCCGTGTTATGGTGGTCGTATTCGGCCCTATTATTATTGGGTGTTTTTATATCTGCCAAATATAACATTCCATTGATTGTACGATCTGTTATTTTGGTTGGATTCTTTCTGACAGCAGCTTCAAAGATATTCTTCTTTTTGATTTTATTGATTGATGATATCCGTCGTGGTGGAGTCTGGGTCAAACGCTTGTTCAGCAAGAAAGAATCCGTTGAGGATGTTGTTGAAGATGCTGGCGATCCATTACCCGAAAATCCGGTCAAAGGCATCAGTCGATCCGAATTTTTGACCAAAGCGGGTATTTTAATTGGGGCCTCACCACTGATTCCATTAAGCTGGGGTATTATTTCTGGCGCATACGATTACCGCGTGAGACGTGTACCTTTATATTTACCTAATCTTCCGAAAGCTTTTCATGGCATGACTATCGCACAGATATCAGATGTACACTCGGGATCCTTCTATAACAAGACCGCTGTAACAGGTGGAGTCGATATGTTACTGAAAGAAAAAGCGGATGTAACATTCTTTACGGGGGATATCGTGAACGCTCAAGCATCTGAAATGCGCGAATACCAAGATATCTTTGCGCGTGTGAAGTCTGATTTAGGGGTATTCTCAACTTTGGGTAACCATGATTATGGTGATTACTATTATGGAAAAGAAGATTCTCCCGAGAAGCGGAAAAATTTAAAGGATGTGATTGATGTTCATAAAGTGATGGGCTGGGATCTATTAATGGATGAAAACCGCAAGATTAAAGTCGATGGTGAAGAGCTCTGTATCGTTGGGGTGCAGAACTGGGGAACAGGTCGTTTCCCAAAACATGGCGATATCAAAAAGGCATTGATGGGGACTGAGGAACAGTCCGTTAAGTTATTATTGTCCCATGACCCTTCTCATTGGCGCGCACAAGTATTGGATACTGATGTCGATGTGATGTTTGCAGGCCATACCCATGGTATGCAGTTCGGTGTACGCGCTGAAATGTTGCAATGGAGTCCTGTACAATATATTTATAAAGAATGGGCTGGATTATATCGTGCACAAGAAAACAAACGGTTATATGTCAATGTCGGTTATGGATTCTTAGGATATCCCGGTCGTGTTGGTATCCTGCCTGAAATTACAATCTTTGAGTTGATTAAAGGGCAAGATCCGAAATTTAAGGCTTAGTTTACTTTATGGAGGCCGTGGTCGTTCCGACCTTTGGCTTACTTAACCCTAGAAATGGCTAACCATACAGCGGGAAGATGACGTCGTTAGTTTTTTTAAGCTTTAAAGGATTCATCTTTAGATAATTTTACTTTTTAATTTTAACTTTTTACTTAAAAAAGCTAATATTGTGTATTCTGTACACCAGTTATACATAACATGCAATCAACTTTAAACTTTGGGGACTCTCCTCACACACGCGTTAATATTCTTACCGGGGAAAAAGTACTTGTGTCTCCACATCGCAGCAAGCGGCCATGGCAAGGACAAGTAGAAGATCTGCCTGACGATGATAGACCAGCTTATGATCCCAAATGCTATTTGTGCCCTACAAATAAACGGGCAGATGGGGATATCAATCCAGATTATAAAGAAAGCTTTGTTTTCGTCAACGATTTTTCGGCATTATTGAAAGATACTAGCCAACAGGAATTTAATGAGGACGAATTGTTTATTGCAGAGACCGAAAAAGGAATCTGTAAAGTTATTGCTTTTACACCACGCCATGACCTCACCTTGCCCGAAATGGAACAATCAGCTATAAAGGCTGTGGTTGATCTCTGGCAGAAGGAATTTGAGGAACTTTCCAAGGTGGAATGGATCCGCTATATTCAGATTTTTGAAAATAAAGGTGCTATCATGGGTTGTAGTAATCCACATCCACATGGGCAGATCTGGTCACAAAATCATTTACCGGTAGAGATCCAGAAAGAATGTGTTCAGCAGAAAAGATATTTCGACAAATATCAGCGTACCCTATTAGCTGAATATATCAAAGCCGAACTAAAAAAAGAAGAGCGCATTATTGATGAAAATGATTCTTTTGTCTCTTTAGTGCCTTTTTGGGCCGCTTGGCCTTATGAAGCCATGATTGTCAGCAAGAGAGCTGTGCAGAATATTACCGGATTTGACGAAAAGGAAAAGGAAGATCTTGCAGCGATACTTAAGTTATTGACTACACGTTATGATAACCTTTTCAAAACATCTTTTCCTTATTCTGCGGGTATGCACCAAGCTCCAGTTAATGATGGGGACCATCCGGAATGGCATTGGCATATGCATTTCTATCCACCCTTATTGCGCTCGGCAACAGTCAAAAAATTTATGGTCGGATACGAGATGCTCGCTAATCCACAACGGGATATTACACCTGAAGTCGCCGCTGAACAATTGCGGAATTGTGCTACTAAACATTATAAATCTAAGTAAGAATGATCGCAAAAGAAACTATAGTAAATAAATTTAAAAGCTTATATCAGGAAGAACCCATTGTGGTTTCCTCTCCGGGCCGGATTAATATTATTGGCGAACATACCGATTATAACGATGGTTTTGTATTACCTGCAGCTATCGACAAGGCTATTTATGTTGCTGTCAGCAGACGTACTGATGATGATGTCGTGTTGTATGCTGAAGACTATCAAGAAAGCCATGAAGTCAAATTAACGGATATCGCTATTTCAGACAAGCATTGGCCGAATTATATTCTCGGTGTAGTGGATCAATACCAAAAAAGAGGTGCCGTATTGGGTGGGTTTAATCTTTATATTGATGGTGATGTGCCATTGGGTGCCGGCTTATCTTCTTCAGCAGCAGTAGAATGTGCTGTTACTTTAGCCCTTAGTGAGTTGTTTCAATTAAATGTGGAACAGATTGATATCCCGCAAATTGCACAAAAAGCAGAGCATACCTATGCCGGTGTGATGTGTGGTATCATGGATCAATTTGCGTCGGCCTTTGGTAAAGAAAAAAATGTCATTAAGCTGGATTGTCGCTCCTTGGGATTTGAATACGTGCCACTTGACCTCAAAGGTTATGAGGTGGTCCTATTGAATACAAACGTGAAACACTCCCTTGCTTCGACGGCTTACAATACACGTAGAGAGCAATGTGAGCAGGCATCGGCATGGGTAAGGGAGCAATATCCGGAGGTTAAAAATCTGCGAGACGTTACAGTGGACATGCTGGATGAACTGGTTAAAGATAAAAATGCAGATATCTATGCCAAAGCAAGTTTTGTTGTCCGTGAAAATGAAAGGGTAGAGAAGTCTTGCGAAGCATTACGTTCAGGGGATATTGAACAGTTGGGACAATATATTTTTCAGAGTCATGAGGGCTTGAGCAAAGTATATGAGGTCAGTTGCCCCGAATTGGATTATCTGGTTGATTATGTCAAACAATTCCCCGAAGTCATTGGTGCACGGATGATGGGCGGCGGCTTCGGTGGCTGCACAATCAATATTGTTAAAGAAGGTGCCGTTGCATCAATTTTGCCAACCTTGGAGAAAGAATATCAACAAAAATTTGATAAGGAACTTTCAGTCATCCGGGTAGAAATTGCGAATGGTACGCGTGTACTTTAGCTAATAAACGGATAAAACAGAACAGAGCGGACAGTCTATAATAAGTGTCCGCTCTGTTCTATTTTATGGGATTAAAGCGGAGCCCCCGCCCGAATTTAGTCAAGTTTCCTCAGCGCCTGCTCTATGTCTTCAATTAAATCTGCTATATTTTCAATACCAACTGAGATACGCAGCATGCCCAAAGTAATACCGGAGGCTTTCTTCTGTGCTTGTGTGTGATGGCCGCCCCACATGCTGGCTGGATGTACGATCAATGATTCGACACCACCCAAACTGGCGGCATTGATAAATATTTCCAGGTTGTTAATTAAAGATTGTGCATTTTTGAAGGCCTGCTCTTCATCCTGTCCATCAACTTCAATACAGATCATTCCTGAAAAGCCGCGCATCTGGCGAGCCGCCAGTTCATACTGGGGGTGGCTGGAAAGCCCCGGATAACTTACGTTCTTAATCTTAGGATGCCGATCAAGGAAGCTGGCGAGTTCTAACGCATTTGAATTGATTTGTTTGACACGTAGACTCAGCGTTTTCAGTCCGCGGAGCAACAGCCAAGAATCCAATGGCGCCAGGGACGCACCCAGAGCAACACTGCGTTTCCATACTTTTGCAATATAGTCATGACTTCCACAGATAATGCCAGCCGTTAGATCGCTATGCCCGCCCAAATATTTCGTGGCACTATGAACAACAATATCAATCCCAAAGTCTCGCGGTGTCTGGTTTATGGGGGATGCAAAGGTATTGTCAACCATACTCAAAATATCATGTTGCTTAGCTAATTCACCTACGGCCTTTAGATCCGTAATATTTAAATTGGGATTGGAAGGAGTTTCGATATAGATCAGCTTGGTATTTGCCTGAATAGCCCGGGCAAAGGCTGCGGTATCCGTTTGGTCCACGGCTGTGACGGTGATGCCATAGTCGTTCAGAAATTCTTTAAAAAAAATAGCTGTTCCTGAGTAATGGGCAAGCTGTGCAACGATATGGTCACCGGATTTCACAATAGCTAATATAGCTGTACTGATAGCGGCCATGCCCGTAGCAAATACGAGTGCATCTTCTGTTTTCTCCAGTTTGGCGACTACCGCCGCAACTTGGCTATTTGTTGGATTGCCATGACGGTGATAAAAGTAAGGATGCTTGGGTTCGGTCGCTGCCTTGATGTATTCCGTGGGATCACTGTCGGCAATATAAGTTGATGTCTGAAAGATAGGAGCCGTTACAGCAGCAGTTGAATTGAAGTGTTGTCCTTCATGGATGAGTATCGTTTCGGTATTGGATGCCATGCTAATTTTTATTGATAAGTGTCCTTTTTTTAGCTTCAAAAAACACATCACATATATGTCTGTTCCTGATAGCAAATAAGAGCCTTCAATATCCTTTCATTGCACTTGGCGCAGATTGCTATAGGAAGGTTTCTTGTATACCCAAATATAAATAAAATCTACACAATAAGTAGATTTTATTTATAGCTGAGTGCCAAGAGTATTACGATAACATCTGTTTGAGTAGGTTTAGCGCGTAGCTTATTGTATTTACATTACTTAGCGCAAGGCGAAGCTGCCCTTTAACCTCTTTGAGATTGCTGATTTCAGGGTGGGACTGCACAAAAGACAGGACCCGACCAAATTGATCCGATTCGAAATAACTCGATTTTGGGTTATTGACAAAATACCCTTTTAAAGTATTCTTCTTATAAGATATCTTTTCGAACCCAATTGTTTTTCCAAACCATTGCAGACGTAAAGTATTGAATAGTTCGAATACTTCGTGCGGGATCGGGCCAAAGCGGTCTTCGAGTTCTTTCTCAAATGCCGCCAGCTGCTGTTCGTTATCGAGTTTGGAAAGCTCCGTATAGAGATTATAGCGTTCGGTGATATTCGTTACGTACTCATCGGGGATTAATACTTCAAGATCTGTGTCTATTTGTGTAAAATTAACATATTTGCGTTCTTGTTCATCCGCAAACACCTCCGAGAACTCATCGTCTTTCAGTTCTTGGATGGCTTCATCCAAGATTTTGTGATACATTTCAAAACCTATTTCAGCAATAAAACCCGATTGCTCTCCCCCCAGTAGATTGCCTGAACCCCGGATATCTAAGTCCCGCATGGCAACATTGAATCCCGAACCTAGTTCTGAGAATTCCTCTATCGCCGAAAGCCGTTTGTATGCCTCCGATGTTAATGTCGATAATGGTGGGCTCAATAAGTAACAGAAGGCTTTTTTATTCGAACGACCTACACGGCCCCGCATCTGGTGAAGGTCACTCAAACCGAACATATGCGCATGGTTGATGATAATGGTATTGGCATTCGGAATATCCAGACCTGCTTCAATAATCGTAGTTGCGATAAGTACGTCAAAATCATGGTTGATGAATTTGAGCATCACGTCTTCCAATTCATCACCCTCCAGCTGACCATGGGCCACACCAACACGTGCCCCGGGTACGAGCTTGCGGATTAAATTGCCCAATTGAGGAAGGTCAGCCACGCGGTTATGAATAAAGAAAACCTGTCCGCCTCGATCGAGTTCATAACTGACTGCTTCACCGATCAATGATTCATTAAATACGTGAAGCTCGGTCTGTACCGGTTGACGATTGGGTGGAGGAGTAGATATAATGCTTAGATCTCGCGCTCCCATCAAGGAGAAATGCAATGTCCTTGGGATAGGGGTTGCTGTTAAGGTTAACGAGTCCACATTGGCGCGCATAGCCTTTAACTTCTCTTTCGCGGCAACACCAAATTTCTGCTCCTCATCAATAATCATCAAACCCAGATCCTTGAACTTGACATCCTTACTCACCAAGCGATGCGTACCAATAATAATATCTATTTTTCCTTCCGCAAGACGCGCCAAAGTATCCTTGATCTGCTTCGTCGTTTTAAAACGGTTGATGTAGTCAATATTGCATGGAAGCCCTTTTAGGCGCTCTGTAAATGTACGGTGATGCTGTAATGCTAAGATGGTTGTTGGAACTAACACAGCAACTTGTTTGCTATCTGCAACGGCTTTAAATGCTGCCCGGATGGCAACTTCTGTCTTTCCAAATCCGACATCACCACAGATCAACCGGTCCATTGGATGTGGCGATTCCATATCTTTTTTTACATCTGCGGTAGCCTTTTCCTGATCTGGGGTATCCTCATAGATAAACGATGCCTCCAGTTCATTCTGCAAATAACTGTCTGGAGAGAAGGCATTCCCATGCTGAGCCTTCCGTTTTGCATAGAGCATAATCAGGTCACGGGCAATATCCTTGACCTTCTTCTTGGTCGTTTTCTTTAATTTATCCCAGGTATCCGTACCAAGCTTGTTCATCTTCGGAACCGTACCCTCCTTGCCAGAATATTTTGAAATCCGGTTTAACGAGTTGATATTGACATAAAGCAAATCGTTGTCTGCATAGATCAGCCGGATCATCTCCTGTGATTTGCCGTTGACATCGACCTTTTCAAGACCGCCATATCGGCCCACACCATGATCAATATGGGTGATAAAATCTCCGGGTTTAAGATCCCGTAAATCTTTCAGTGTAATCGCCTGCGAACGTTCGTATGCTTTTTTCCGTTTGTATTTGTAATACCTGTCAAATATCTGATGATCCGTATAACAAGCAAATTTCAAGCTGTCATCCCTAAAGCCTTCACGCAATGCTTTATGAATAGGGATAAACGTAGCCGCTTTGTCAAGATCCTCCAATATCGTATAGATCCGTTCGACCTGTTTCGTTGAATCCGAAAAGATCAGATTCTGGATCCGATGGCTCTCATTTTCCTTGAAATTATGGATCAGCAGATTAAAGTCTTTATTAAAAGATGGTTGTGGATGAATATCAAACTTGATCGTGACTTCCCCCTTATAGAAAAACTGTTTTCCAAATTCAATGATCGGGAAATCAAAAAATAGGGCATTGAGGTTTTTCTCATCGGTAAATTCATACTCTGGATTATGCCATTCCGGATTATCTTTTTTCTGTTTATCGGTCAGACTGGCCCAAAGTTGTTTCGCTTTTTTCAACCCGTCCTTGACAATATCCAGTGTAAACTGGGCATCTTTAATCCAGATGGAAGCCCCCTGATCGATATATTCCAATAAGGAAATGTGCTGCGAGGTCAGGAACTTGGCCTGAACATTCGGAACAATGGTAACCTTATGGATTTTATTGACCGAGAGCTGAGATTCAATGTCAAATGTTCGAATGCTTTCGATATCATCGCCAAAGAATTCGATGCGGTAGGGAAGGTCATTCGAGAAAGAAAAAATATCTACGATACCACCTCGTATTGCAAATTGCCCAGGTTCATAGACAAAATCTACACGTTCGAAATCATATTCGATCAAAAACTCATTGATAAAATCAATACTTAAAGCAGTGTTTTCTGTAATCTCCAGCGTGTTTTTCTCCAGATCGGTACGATTGATTACCTTTTCAGCAATTGCTTCCGGGTAGGTGACTACCATCTTTGGTAATTCAGACGTATGATTGAGCGAACTTAATGTTTCAGCACGCTGTAGTACGTTTGCCGAATCCGTCTGTGTGAAATCAAAAGCTTTTCGGTAAGAAGAGGGGAAAAAAAGTACCTGTTTGTCCAATAAGCTTTCCAGGTCACTCAGAAAGTAGGAGGCATCTTCATGCGTTGGCAAAATAAAGACCATTGGACGCTCCTGCAATTTGTAGGATGAGACGGCAATGAATGCATCCGAAGAACCGATAAGACCTTTCAGTTGAATCTTTGGATTTTTGGACTGCATAGCCTTTGTAAGCGACTGAACTGATTCGCTTTGGCTGTATTTTTCTAGTATTTCTTGAATTCCCACGAGCAAAAATTTCGAATAATTGCGAATTTAATTAATTCCTCGAAAGTATATGGTATATTGTGCTAAATTTTTTGGTAAAAAAACTTGTCGAAAAGATAACTTTTGCTACCCGGACAAAAAGGGAATATCCCATGAATGGCGAGCGAGAGTATTTTGGCAAATGACCAGTTGTGCTGCCTCTCATTGAAGACTAACAATTGAGGTTCCGCAATGAATTATTTTGCTAAGTGGAATGTATAAGCAAAGGCTAATAAGATTAAAAGGATCGCCAAATAGATTAATTTATATTGCTCGTAGGCAGTAACACGATAGGATCCAATTTTAACACGGTTTTTGCTGTTTCTCATAATTAATTCAGGTCGAGCTCAATTCGCTGTTCACTAATATAGCTTTTTAATGTTGTATTACCAAAAGCATGTAGTGCGTTTTGAAAATCTTCCCGATAATCGAACTGAAAGTCCTCATGAAGTTTATCATATTTACCGACAGCATGTTTAATACGGCCCGTGATATATTTATGCAATTTATGGGCTGCCGATTGATAAGATGAATCAAATAGTCGCTCATAGTCGCTGATGACCCGTTGTAGGATATAAAAACGGAATTCAGCTTCACTGGTTTTGTCTTTGGTGACTTTCTCATGCTCGTTCACCAGACCGCTTGCCTGTTTGACCAGCTTGCTCAGCCCGATAAAATTGCTGTGATGCGGTGTATTGCCAATCTGACTTGTTCCAATGTCAAACAATTGAGCTAATTGCTTCCGCAATTTATCAATACGTTCCTCCAGATCATATTCATTCTCCAACAATTGAAAATGCAATTGTTTCATCAGCATTTTGTCCTTACTGATCAGACGGACAAGTAATTTGTCTTTTTCTTTTTGAGGTAGCTCTAGGACAGCTTTCTTTAACTCGGCATCTTGATGTAGAGACATAGTGTTTGCGTAAAATTATCTTGTTATTAGCGATTAAAGAGCAAAGATGAAAAGACTCCTGATTGTTCAGCTAATAGTCCGTTATCCTTGCTCCTTTATCCATATCTTATCAACCGTCCTGAATATGTGGGCAGAAAGTGTCATCCTGATCCCACACTATAGGTCAGCTGGTTGATTGTTAATACAATATTCTAAATTTGATCGTATTGTCAATCTGCTTCAATTGCTTCAATAGATCTTTATCATATTCGCCCTGAATATCTGTAACGGCATAGCCAATATCGCTCCTAGTCATTAAGAACTGTGCAACGATATTGATGTTGTTTTGTGCATAGACCTTATTGATTTGGGCCATGATACCCGGTACGTTTTTATGGATATGCAGTAATCTTGTCACCTGTTTTACTTTTGGTAATACGAGATTCGGGAAATTACGGCTGAGATAGGTGTCACCATTGTTGATAAACTCGGCCATGCGACGTGGTATAAATTCCGAATTTTTCTTTTTACTTTTCTTATCATCAAATACGACAATTCCCTTAGCATTGCAAATATCTTTATTGATATGCCCCTTGATGTCGCCCAAATAACCGATTGTTTTTAATTTATCTGCCTGTTGAAGCTGTTCATCAGTGATATCGATATTGTCGCCTAGCAAAAGCATGCCAACATCTTTTATATATTTCTCTTCGAAAGTTTCTTTTGTACGGATCGAGAAACCATCTCTTTTCAGAATATGAGCAGCAATCTCCGGAACATCCCCGACAATGAGACAAAGGATACGGTTTTTAGGATAAGAGATCGCACGTGGCAGATCATTGACATATAGGAATTCATCAAAGCTAGGCGTGATGAAATCCGCTTTTTCAGTGACACTTTTACGTTGGATGTTCTCGGTGAAGGCAAAAAACTTTTCGATTAAACCCGATTCTTTCAATTGGAAATCCGAATAACCATCGCCAATACCAAAAAGCCGACCCTCGATATTCAGTTGTTTTAAGAGCTGTACTTTTCCGCCTTCAGTGGATAGCGGATTTTCCTCATCAAAGCCGATAATATTGCCTTCATCATCAAACCTAAATGTGTTTGCGTAGATATTTTCGGTTTTGATATGATAAGGTGTCACCACGGGCGTGATAAATTCCTTAAATCCACCAGAAACAATCCAGGCCGTATCCGAATTTTTTTTGAAAAATTCACGATTACGTGAGAAAGACGTTGAAACCTTTTTCTTGAGGTGAGATACCAATTTATCCAGGTGGCTTTTGTTCGCGTTTAGCAATTTCACACGACCAGCCAAGGCTTCACGGAAAGAGAGTTTTCCCTCCATGGCAAGATTGGTGTATCGTTCAATTTCATTGTAGATAGATTCGCGGTCAGGATGATTTTCGAGTGAGATCCGGGCGAGCTCATCGAGCGCTTCTACTTGGGTAAATGTACTATCAAAATCAATGATGTAATAGTTTTTCATCTTAATTATTTGTTTTTTAATGGCGATGAAGCTATCATGAGCAAACTGTTCATTTCCTTGGTAAGCAATTGGAGCTTTTGATGGTTTCATCGGGATACTGTTTAGCAAATGAAACAATCATAAACACGCAGGCTTTATTTTTAATCGGATAGTTTGGTAAGCTCATGACGGGTTCAGGGTTCGGTTGTTTAATATTTTATATTGTCTTTACTGTTTGCTGTACAAATTTGCAATTTCTTTTAATGTCTGTTCCAATGGACGGTAACTGTGGTTCAGGAGTGATTGTACCTTCGTATTGGAATACTGTAATTTGGCACTTGACGCTGACGCTGTTTCTTTGGTCAGGGAAGATCCTGATTTCTTGAAGACAGCGAGCATGCTGGAGACAGTGGATGCGATCTGAAGAAGAGTCTCGGAGACTTCAATCGTAGGTTCGGGCTTGTTCATCAGGACGCTGGCCACACTGAGTAGATCTTTATTGGGAATATTGAGGTGATTGATAATATAGCGTTCAGCGGTAATCTCGCCTTTTTCCATCAATTGGATCATAATCGACGCGACATCCTCAACATCGACGATACCGACACTCCCTTTTGGATAAAACTTCAATCCCTTATTGATCATTGAGAATATGGCTCCAGATCCCTTGTCTTTAGCTGCCGCTCCCAATATCACCGAAGGGTTTACAATAACGGCATCGAGCCCCTCAGTAATACCGCGCCAAACCTCCATTTCTGCCTGATATTTAGACAATGAATAGTTGGAGGTGCTGGGGCTATGCTCCCAATGGTTTTTTTCAGATACGGGTAAGTTGTCTTTGTTGGTGCCCAATGCTGCGATTGAACTAACATGAAGTAGACGAATGTTTTTCTCCAGACAAAGGTTGACAATATTTGCTGTTCCTTCTACATTGACCTTAAAGAGTGATTTAGCATCTTTCTTCTGATAGGAGACCAGTGCCGCACAGTGATACACTTTCGTTACACCTTCCAACGCGTCTTCCAGTTCAAAATAATCGTTGATATCTGCATCAATCCACTGAATCAACGAAGAAGATAACAAGGAGGCTGGAATAGTCGATTGAGCTCTCTTGGTCGCAATGACGTCAACTCCTTGATCTATCAGTTGTTTGATCAATGTAGATCCTAAAAAACCTGTTCCTCCTGTTATTAATATCACTTGATAAAGATACTGTTAAAAATAATGTTTTCAAAAGTTAGTTAATAAATGGATATTTGTGTGAGTTGCATCCCGAAAAAATAAGATGTTTTAAACAAATTATAGCTTATGTCGTCATTGTCCGTATTCTTTAGTCCGATTTCAATTGCAAGTATCTCTCCAGAACATGGTTTCTTAAATTCCCAATTAGGAAATGTGATTCAGGCCTATGAAATAGATTTTCCTGGCTGGGAGGAAAATGAACAACCTCAATTGGCTATTATCGGTGTACAGGAGGATCGGGCATCGGTCAATAATAATGGAACGGATAAAGCTCCGGATGCGGTACGCAAACATCTTTATACCTTGTATCAAGGTGATTATAAGATGAATATTGTCGATCTGGGGAATATTAAAGCAGGCAATACCATTCAAGATACCTACGTGGCCTTGAAATCTGTGGTAGAAGAATTAGTAAAGACGAATATCCTCCCGATTATTATCGGTGGTGGACAGGATCTGACCTATGCACAATACCTGGGCTACCAGAATTTGGAAAGGAAGATCGAATTGGCTATTGTGGATTCGCGTTTTGATCTCAATCAGGAAGAAGCTGAAAATGTCAGCCTCAATTCTCGGTCTTATGTCAATCACATTATTTTGCATCAGCCCGATTATTTGTTTAACCTGAATTCCATTGCTTATCAGACCTACCTCGTCAGCAAAGAATCCATCAATATGTACGACAAATTGTTTTTCAATGCAACCCGGGTGGGAATGATCGCAGGTAAAATGGATCAATCTGAACCACTTATCCGGGCGGCTGACTTGATCAGTTTTGATATCGGAGCCATACGAGCATCAGAGGCACCAGGCAATGCCAATGCGATTCCAAATGGCTTGTACGGAGACGAAGCCTGTCAGCTTGCACGTTATGCAGGTATGTCGGACAAATGTACTTCTATTGGTTTCTATGAATTGAACCCAACATTTGATCCAATGGAACAGACCGCAATGTTGGTTTCTCAAATGATCTGGTGTTTTATCGATGGCTATTATAATCGTAAGCAAGATACACCGTTGTATCCTAAATCGTCCTATATTATCTATCGTACCACACTTGAAAATGAAGAACATGAATTGGTTTTTGTGAAAAGCAAAAAATCAGATCGCTGGTGGATACAAGTGCCTTATTTTGGATCAAAATCTGTCAACGAAAGGTACTACCTTGTGCCATGCCGTTATGAAGATTACCAGATGGCCGTATCTGGGGAGATGCCTGATCTATGGTGGAAGACCCATCAGAAGTTGCAGTAAATCAGAATAAAAAAACATCACCCAATTGCAGCAGCATAAATCCATCAGTCAGTAGTGATATGATCAGTCAAAAAAGACTGTTGTATACTGCTGTTGACACACAAAACTTAACGTAAATCAAATTTGATAGCAGATGTTCTGTCACGACAGGTAAGAAGCTGCTATTCTCGTAAAATATAAATCATGGAAATATTTTTCTTTGCAGGAATTGTCTTGTTGTTGGTCATTTTGATCATATTGGTGTTGAAAAGAAACGGCGTCTCCGCTGTGGATGTGGGCCAGAATAAGGAAGTGGAGGCATTGAAAATTGAACTGGCGCGTTCACAACAACGAGAGCAAAGTTTGCTGGAGGAACGTTTAATGCTAAGAGATGAATTGGACAAGGAACGTGAGAGTGTATTGGTTGCTGAGCGTTCGCTGGAAAGCACACGTTCTTTCTATGAGGCCCAAATGGATAAATTTCAGGAGCAAAAAAATGAAATTGCCGAAATAAAAAGGCAGTTTAACAATGAATTTCAGGTTATCGCCAATAAAATATTGGAAGAGAAAACCCAGAAATTTACCGAAACTAACCACCGCTCACTCGGACTGATCCTAGATCCGCTCAAAGAGAAAATCAAGCTGTTTGAAGAGAAGGTAGATAAAAATTATAATCAGGAAGCGGCCGAACGAAATTCCCTAAAAGGCGTCGTGTTGCAGTTGGTCGAACAAAGCCTCAAGATTAAAGATGAAGCCAATAGCCTTACCAAAGCTTTAAAAGGAGATACTAAAAAGCAGGGTAATTGGGGTGAGGTGATTTTGGAAAGAGTCCTGGAGCGTTCGGGACTGATGAAAGACCGTGAGTTTAGGTTACAGGTTTCTTTAATGGATGCTGAAGGTCGGAGAATGCAACCCGATGCGATTATTGACCTTCCCGAAGATAAACATCTTATTGTGGATTCTAAAGTCTCCTTGATCGCTTACGAGCGTTGGGTAAATGCGGAGACTGATGAAGACCGAGCGATTTTCGCGAAGCAACATGTACAGTCCGTTGAAAATCATGTGAAGGAACTTTCCGCCAAAAACTATCATGAGTTGTATGGGATAGAATCTCCAGAATTTGTCTTGTTGTTTATGCCGATTGAATCTGCATTGAGTATGTCGGTCGCAGAAAAACCAGATCTATTCAGCGATGCTTGGGATCGTAAGGTCGTTATCGTTAGCCCTTCGACGCTTTTGGCGACATTGCGTACCATCGCCAGTATCTGGAAGCAAGAGCGTCAGACACGCAATGTGATTGAAATCGCCAAAGAAGCAGGAAGTTTGTACGATAAATTTGTGAGCTTTCTGACGGATATGGAGCAGGTTCAAAATCAGCTGGAGCGTGCGCTGAAAAGCCATGAGGATGCGACCAAAAAGCTGTCCACAGGTGCCGGAAATGTCATCGGTAAAGTGGAGAAGCTGAAACGATTGGGGGCAAAAGCAAATAAACAGATCGATGCTAAATTTCTGGACGAGGACGAATAATTAAGTCCTCCCTGTCCGACAGGTTCTGCAGGCATAACAATAAAGATTGAAGAGCTGATCATAAAAGCGTTAGGCTTCTTGCAGATAAGCTCTTCAATCCTCAATCTAAGGCCATAAGCCGGAGGCTTGACCCCATCAAAGTCTCAATACTAATATCTCAATACTAAATACTAGTATTACCCTAGAGTTCTTTCATACGTTTATTGATCGAAACATCTACATAAGTATCCTTTAAGCGATCAACAGCCTCTTTTTCGACAACGAGATTTGTGTCTGATTCGTAATCATGTAGAGTTCTTAGATTTTGGATTTCATTGTCATAAGGGTCACGTCCGGCCAACAATTTGACAATGACAGGAAGACATTCTAAAAAGACAAAAAGTAGTGCGATAAAGAATACCGCATTCGCATTGGATTCATTGACTTTTCCATTGGCATCATAGCGTAGATTGCCTAGCGCTGAATTGCGATCGGCAAAACCTGCGACGTTGACAGCACTGTCCAGCGAGGCATTGGACAAAACCTTTTGATCCAATATTCCTTCAAATTTCTGCTTTTGACGGATAGCATTTTGTTGTGCTGCTATCTTATTACGCAGGGTGTCCAGATAAGCTTCTTTCTTTTTGAGTTCTTCTTCCTTCATTTTAGCATAAGGGCCATAACCCATCACACCCGATGTCTCCGTGGTTTTATTCCCATAGATTTCATAATTCAATTTGGTACGATCAGCCTTGATACCTGATTCCACTGAATCACGCTCTACACTTATCGCTTTTAGTTGATTGACCTCATTGCTGTATTTTTTATTGAATGTACTGTTCAGTGTATCAATTTTTGCACGTTGGTCAGCGAGGAAACGTACACGTAAATTCTCGCGGATTTCCTTGTCAAAAATTTTCAGTTCCAAAGGCCGAGAAATAACTAAACCAATTAAAATAGCCAAGAGAATACGGGGTAGCGCCTGCAAGAGCTGCATCCAGCCACTTTTTGATTTGTTGATACTCAGTACGATATAGCGATCCATGTTGAAAATTGCCAAGCCCCAAATTATACCGAATACGATCGCCAGGAACCAATCTAGTGTTCCCCCACTAAACACAAAATACATGGCATAGCCGCCAGAAAGACTGGCAAACAAACCGGTAAAAAAAATAGTAGCACCTATGGCTGTGTACTTACTATGCTCCTCCGGATACTTTTCAAGAGTTTCTTGATGTACACCTGCACATCTCCAAAAGAAACGGTTAATAGCGTTCATTTAAATATTTTTACTCAAATTGACAGATTATTTTTAACAAGGTTACGAATAAGTTTTTGTTTTACAATAGGATGACGTTTTTTCAGTTGCTTGCGAAGCAATGATGCGGGGCCTCCTGTATTTGCCTAATTTTATTATCTTTGGAAAAAAATCAGGAATAATCAGACGATATGAAGAAAAGACAACTTTTGCCATTTTTAATAATAGTGGCAACTGCGATTGTTGGTTGTGAGGAAAAAAAAATGATGACAGATAATCCTCTTTTGTTAGCCTATGAAACACCCTTTAATGTTCCACCATTTGACAAGATCAAAACCGAACATTTCAGGCCTGCCTTTGAAGAGGCAATAAAAGTACATAATTTGGAAATTGACTCTATAGTCAATAACTCCGATAAAGCAACTTTCCAAAATACGATAGTAGCCCTTGAAAATGCTGGAAGCTTGCTAAATAATGTATCTACTGTATTTCATAATCTCAATAGTGCCAATACTAACGATAGCATTCAGGCAATTGCAAAAGATCTAGCCCCAATATTGTCTAGCCATTCGGATGAGATCTCGATGAACGCCAAATTATTTGATAAAATCAAGGAAGTTTGGAATAGCCGTACCACACTTGGTCTGGACGCCCAAGACAACAAGCTTTTGGAGGAGACCTATAAGAGCTTTGTACGTTCTGGCGCAAATCTAAAAGATGCAGATAAAGAGAAAATGAAACAGATCAATGCCGAACTTTCGACATTGACAACACAGTTCGGACAGAATCTATTGGCTGAAACCAATGCCTACCAACTGGTGGTTGATTCGGCGAGTCAATTGGAAGGCCTACCTGAATCTTTAAAAACTGCGGCTGCTGAGGAAGCTGTTGCTAAAGGTAAAAAGGATAAATGGGTATTTACTTTACAGAATCCTTCGATCATGCCTTTCCTGCAATATGCCAAAAATCGGGAACTGAGAAAGCAGATTTGGGAAGCATATCAAATGCGCGGGAACCACGATAATACAAATGATAATAAAGAAATCATTCAGAAAATCGTCAACCTTCGTCTTCAAAAAGCGAAGCTATTAGGTTATAAATCCCATGCGGCCTATATCTTGGAGGAATCTATGGCTAAGACACCTGAATATGTATATGCTTTATTGAATAAGTTATGGACACCGGCTTTGGCTAAAGCAAAGGGCGAAGAGGCGGATATCGCAAAAGAGATTAAGGGCGAAGGTGGTACTTTTGCGGTTGCGCCATACGATTGGAGATATTATACAGAGATTATCCGCAAAAAGCGCTTTGCACTGGACGAAGATGAGATCAAGCCTTATTTGAGCTTACCAACAGTACGTGAAGGCGCTTTTGCAGTAGCAAACAAACTATATGGTTTGACATTTGTTGCCCTTAACAATGTACCGACCTATCATAAAGAAGTCGAGGTGTACGAAGTGAAAGACAAAGATGGCTCGCATCTTGGACTTTTGTATGCAGACTTCTTTCCGCGTGAATCTAAACGTGGTGGTGCCTGGATGACATCTTACCGCGATCAATCCACAAAAGATGGTAAACGTGTTGCTCCGGTAATTTCTATTGTATGTAATTTCACAAAACCTGTTGGTAAGAACCCTGCATTGCTGACATTTGATGAAGCGACTACGCTATTTCATGAATTTGGACATGCTTTACATGGACTACTTTCTAATGTCAGATATAGATCAATGGCCGGTACTTCCGTACCACGTGACTTTGTAGAATTGCCATCACAGATCATGGAAAATTGGGCAGCAGATCCAGAGGTATTAAAGACCTATGCAAAACATTTTAAGACCAAAGAGGCCATGCCAGATTCATTGATCCAAAAAATGGAAAAAGCAGGTACTTTTGACCAAGGCTTTGCAACAGTGGAATACCTTTCAGCAGCATTGTTAGATATGGATTACCATGCGACAACCAAGGAAATTTCCAAAGATGTCAATGGATTTGAAAAAGCAGCCATGAAGAAAATAGGTATTATTGACGCAATTATCCCGCGTTATAGAAGTACTTATTTTCAGCATATCTTTGCTGGAGGTTATTCAGCTGGATACTACGCTTATATCTGGTCGGAAGTATTAGATTCAGATGCTTTTGCAGCCTTCAAAGAGAAATCATTATACGATAAAGCAACAGCAGATTCATTCCGTAAGAATGTCCTCGAAAAAGGAGGAACAGATGATCCGGCAAAAATGTACCGTATCTTTAGAGGTGCAGACCCAGATCCGAAATATTTATTGAAAAAAAGAGGATTGAATTAATCCACTACAAAACAAAAAAAGGAGATATATAAAAATATATCTCCTTTTTTTGTTTTAATACTTGTTATTCTAAAAACAATGCTTACATTTGGATATTATTTATAATGAGTCTAAATAAATGTATATAGTATGTGTGATACCAAGATTCTAAGTCAACGCGGAGATACCCACATTAGTGTTTGTCATAAGTGCAGAACATATTATATCTGGCAACAAAGTTTTGTACTGACATTTACACAGAATAAGTTTTTCGATTTTCTGAACATCATTAAGAGTAATGGTGACGAACTTTTCTTCAGTTCGTTCCCGGATGGTGAATTTCGCTTGATTATGAAGACCCCTTATCCCGACATTGTTTTCTCGTTTGATGAAGAGCAATGGCAAAACTTTAGGGACGCGCTACAAGAATCGTATTACATGAATGAATTTTATGGCATGTTAAACAATTAAGATAAAAAGTCCTGTTGCTTCGCTTGTGTTTCATCTCTCTTTCCTTATGCGTTGCTAACAGGCACAAACAAAACCCTCAGTGATATCCGTATTAACATACAGATAGCTACTGAGGGTTCTTCTTTATCTCGTGATGCGCTTATTCGCCTATCGCATAATATTTAAAATCGAGATCTTCAAGCTGTTTCCGATTCAATAGTTTTCGCCCATCAAATATAAAGGCAGGTTTCTTCATCTGATCTTTGATCTTCTTCCAGTCATAGCTTTTGAATTCATCCCATTCTGTTAATATGGCAACAGCGTGTGCGTCGTCACAGGCTTCATAAGGCGTATTGACAACTTTGACCAAGAGTCTATTTTCTTCCGATGAACGTGTGTTCAAATAATCCAAGTCAGCATAAATACGTTCCGCAGACACTTTTGGATCGTACACCGTGATTTCTGCCTGCTCATTTAATAGATAATCGGCAACATAGATCGCTGCGGATTCACGAGTGTCATTGGTATCTTTTTTAAACGCCCAGCCCAAAAAAGCAATCTTTTTTCCTGATACCGTATTGTACAATGTCTGGATGATATTGTCAGCAAAACGCTGCTTTTGATAATCATTCATTAAAATAACCTGATCCCAGTATTCAGCGACTTCCGTAAGTCCATAACTACGTGCGATATAGACGAGGTTGAGAATGTCTTTCTGAAAACATGACCCCCCGAAACCAACCGATGCTTTTAAAAACTTAGCACCAATACGTGTATCCATACCGATTGCTTTGGATACCTCATCGACATTGGCTCCCGTTTTCTCACAAAGAGCAGAGATCGAGTTAATAGAAGAGACCCGTTGCGCCAGAAAAGCGTTAGCGGTCAATTTAGAAAGCTCAGAAGACCACAGATTTGTCGTCAAGATTTTGCTTTGATCTACCCAATGCGCATAGATATTCACTAATGCTGTAATTGCTTCTTCATTTTCACCGCCGATAAGTACACGGTCCGGATTGATCAAATCCTGTATTGCCGTCCCTTCGGCGAGGAATTCAGGATTTGATAAAATATGAAAATTTACACCGTTACCGGTATTGTCAAGGATACTTTTCAATGCAGCAGCTGTACGTACCGGAAGTGTGGATTTTTCGACAACAATCTTATCATCTTTGGCGACTGAAGCGATTTGACGAGCGCATAGCTCGATATATTTTAAATCTGCAGCCATCCCCTTTCCTTTTCCGTAATTCTTGGTTGGGGTATTTACCGAAATAAAAATCATATCAGCCTCATCAATAGCCTTGTTGATATCGGTTGAGAAAAACAAATTGCGCCCCCTCGCTTCAGCAACGATTTCTTGGAGCCCCGGTTCATAAACAGGAAGGTTTTCCAGGTTTTCATCATTCCAGGCAGCAATACGCTCGGTATTCATATCAACGATGGTGATCTCAATATGAGGACATTGTTTCGCAACAACCGACATTGTTGGCCCACCCACGTAACCAGCTCCTATACAGCATATTTTCTTGATAGTTTTACTCATTTTGATTATCTTAATCAGCTATAAATTGAACAACAAATGTAAAGAATTCGAAATTGTTTTTTGTCGATAAAAGTCAATATTTCATTTCGGAAGTGTAAAAACGGGACGTTATTGTAGCATAGAGGTTCCATCGAAGCCTTTGTCCGGCTCATTTTGAAGGTATAAGAGCTGAGGTGGGTGGATTAGCTGGGGGGTAAATCTCTTTTCAGGCAGTTTGATTAGACAGCAAAGGGTCGGTATAAATAATTGAATCGGGACTAAAATCTATCAGATTTATACTAATTTTACATTAAAAATAGGAGCACGATTTTGATAAAGCAAGAAGTTATTGACAAAGTACTGGAAACGGCACGGATAGAGGAGGTGGTAGGTGACTTCGTTGATTTAAAGAAACGTGGTACCTCGTTGATCGGAAACTGTCCATTTCACCACGAAAAAACACCATCATTCCACGTTTCTGTCTCAAAAGGTATCTATAAATGTTTTGGCTGTGGTGTCGGCGGGGATTCCCTCAAATTTGTGATGGAACTGGAAAAGTTCTCCTATCCCGAAGCGATTCGTTATCTGGCTGATAAATATTCCATTGAGATTGAAGAAGTTGAACGGTCTCCAGCACAGCTGGCTGCGCAGGATAAAAGAGAAAGTCTGTATGTCTTGAGTGCCTGGGCCGGTAAATTTTTCGTAGAACAGCTCTGGAAAAGTGAAATGGGGCAGGTCATCGGACTCAACTATTTCAAAGAGCGGGGATACCGTGAGGATATCATCAAGAAATTCGAACTGGGTTATTCACCCGAAGAGTGGACGGCACTGGTGGATAAGGCACAGGAAGCAGGCTTCCATCCGGATTACCTGGCTGCAAGTGGTCTTGCTATTGAACGTGACGATAAATCGCTCTATGATCGCTTTAGGGGACGTGTCATGTTCCCAATCCATAATTTAACCGGACGTATTATCGGTTTTGGTGGACGTACGCTAAAAACGGATAAGAAGGTCGCCAAATATGTGAACTCACCCGAAAGTGAGATCTATCATAAGTCAGATGTACTCTATGGATTGAATTTTGCCAAAAAGGCAATCATGGAAGAGGACAACTGCTATCTCGTCGAGGGCTATGCAGATGTTCTATCTGTACATCAGGCTGGTGTTGAAAATGTGGTTTCTTCCTCGGGAACCTCCTTGACCACAGGTCAGATTAAATTGATTTCCAGATTTACCAAAAATGTAACCATACTCTATGATGGGGATGAAGCTGGTATAAAAGCTTCATTGCGTGGTACTGATATGTTGCTGGAGGAAGGCCTGAATGTAAAGGTACTGCTCTTCCCGGATGGGAATGACCCCGATTCCTATGTGCAAACATACGGAGCCACAGCCTTTAAGGATTATGTGAAATCCCATCAGCAGGATTTTATCTTCTATAAGACTAATATTTTACTTCGCGATGCCAACAACGATCCGATCAAAAGGGCCGAAGTAATACGCGATGTTGTTGAAAGTATCGCTTTGATCCCGGATGAGATTAAAGTTTCTGTTTTTATTCGGGAATGTAGCAGTTTATTGGATATTGAGGAGCGTATTTTGCTTGCCGAGCTCAACAAAATAAGGCTGAATAAGGCAAAAAAAGCCGATAAGGATGCCTCTCGCAAGGCCCAAAATACTCCCGCAAACACGGGAATGCCGCCGTTTGGAATGGATGGCCCGCCGCCTGATTTCTTTATGACAGACGATGAGCGTGGAGAAGTGCCGGCCATGGAAGCAACAGAACAGCCTACACAGCTTACTGCTGAGATCCTGCAAGAGCGTGAGATCGTCCGTATCCTGATCAACTATGGTGATTACCTGGCGACCTGGGAAGGGGATGGCGATATTCCGGTTGCAGGTGTCTTATTGGGTAATATTGGCGATATCGAATTTAAAGATAAGGCCGCCGCATTTATTCTGAAAGCTTATCGGGATGCTGCTGAAAATTATGAAATCCCCGATGCAAAATTATTTTATTCCAATGCTGATGCCGCAGTTTCCGAGCTGGCGATCAATTGTGTGGCGACGAAATATTCGCTCAGTGAAAATTGGAATGATGATAAACGCAAGATCTATGTGACTCAGGAGTATGAACATCTCAAGCAATTGGTTGTAGAGGCTATCTATCGGATAAAAAAGCAAAAGATCGGGGCGGAAATGCATCATATTCGTGAGGAAATGAAGCAAGAACAGGATGTTGCTAATCTGGAAGTGCTTATCTTTAAGTATCAAAAACTCAAAGAAGCGGAGCGTCTTTTGGGGGGATTTTTGGGAAATACGATTGTAAAGTAATTCGGATAATATGGCGAAACATCTTGAAATAGGATTACAGGGCGAACAGTTAGCCATGGAATACCTGATCGAGATGGGCTATAAAATAGTGTTAAGAAATTGGCGATTTAAGAATTTAGAAGTAGATTTGATCGTCATGGATGGGGATACCCTGGTATTCGTGGAGGTGAAAACACGGTCGACGACAGATTTTGGTGAGCCTTATGAATTTGTGGATGTGCGCAAACAACGGCGACTGATTCGGGCAGCACAAGCCTATATATTAAAACATGCATATAGTGGTGAAGTGAGATTCGATGTGGTAGCTGTAACGAATAGCACACATTCAAAACTTACTTATATTAAAGATGCATTTTGGGATAGTTGAGAATAGTATTGAGCTATCCGATTTGAAATAAGAGATCTTGGGCGTATAAGCCATCAGTTTACCAAGTTTCTGGTTTTGAATCAGACTTTTATATTATAAAAATGAAACGATCATGATTTATTAAACATACTGTTTTATAACAATGCGATCGTTTCATCAGCTTTAAAAATAGATTATTTAGATGAAAAAAATCACGTATTTTATTGCGATAGCAACACTTGCTTTTGCTTCCTGTAAATCGAAAAAATCCGCTTTGGAATTTGCGTCGCCTGGTGCAAACCAAGCCGTTTTAAAGGGCAGTCAAGTGCAACTAAAATTGAAATTTGACGCAATTACCATGGATTCTGTCGCTTACTTTGTGGATGACAAACATGTGGGTTCTTCTACGGATACTGTAGCAATTACCGTAGAGACCAAAGATATGGCCTATGGTTCACGCAATATTTCTGCCACAGTCTATAGCGGTGGAAAGTCAGATTCAGTCTCCAGCACATTCTATGTGGTTCCTGCAAGTGCAAAGAACTATGGATTCCAGGTTGTCAACAAGTATCCTCATGATACCACAGCATTTACCCAAGGTCTTCAGTTTGCCGATGGTGTATTGTATGAATCAAATGGACGATATGGTGAGTCTAACCTTAGAAAGGTAGATCTGACAACTGGAAAAGTCCTGAAAGAAATCAAATTCGATGAGAAAACTTTTGCTGAAGGGATGACGTTAGTCGGTAATAAACTGTTTATGCTAACCTGGCAGCAAGGTGAGGGATACGTTTTTGATAAAAATTCATTTACAAAAGAGAGCTCATTTAAATACGAAAATAGTAAAGAGGGCTGGGGCATTACCTACGATGGGAAGCGTTTAATCAAGTCAGATGGTTCCAATAAATTGTTCTTCCTAGATGCAGTTACTGGTAAAGAGTTGGGCTCAATTGGTGTATATGATGAGAACGGTCCCGTAGATCAACTGAATGAATTGGAGTATATTGATGGAAAAGTTTACGCGAATGTCTATCAAAAGGATGTTCTCGCAATTATCAACCCAGAGACAGGTGCTGTAGAGGGGAAGATTAATCTGGTCGGAATCTATGAGCATACTTCAGCTTATGATAATGAGCTGAATGGAATCGCCTATGATCAGGCCAATAAACGCTTGTTCGTAACTGGCAAGTTGTGGAACACACTGTATGAAATCAAAGCAATAGAAAAGTAACGTATTAAGCGAAATACATATAAAGAAAAGCGATGTCCCTGGATATCGCTTTTCTTTTTACGGTGAGTCTAACAGTGCCAATATCAAGTAAAGGGTATTGATCGTTCATGTGAGGCGATTTGGTCCACACAAAACGAATGCATTGACAGACCTTCTGAGAAACATAAACTCGTATCAATTCATCGCGGGACCTTGACGCATGGATCCTTCAAACATAAAAAAGTAGCCGCCAATCTATATCGCAGGGACCACTTTACATCTTGGCTCCTACAACTCAAGAGATCAGACATAAGCCAATAATGATAGATCTTGTCGTAAAACCTATATGCTTTAACAAGCGCCAACAGCTATTAGAATCAACTGAACGTTCTTTTTGGCCAATAAACCTAGGGCTGTGAGCTTATTGATACCTTGATGAAAAAACGCGAATCAATAAAACCTTCATGCTCTTATAAGCATCAATAGCCATGAAAATCAACTGAAGGTTCTTTCTGACCAATAGAAAACAGACACTATAAAAAAAGGGATGAAACATATGTTCCATCCCTTTTCTATTGATTTATATTTTGTTATTAATAAACAGGAACAAAGCTCCAGTTATCATCAAAACGAGTTGTACCATTTAGGCCTGTCGCAACATAACCAGTTGATCCGATTGTGTAAGCAACAGCATCTTGTCTTGCACCACCACCAAGGGCTGTATTGTCACTTGTCCAATAGTCGCTGCTGATATTATATTTCACAACTGAACTTGTTGCAGTTCCTTTTAATCCACCAACTAAGAAACCACTATTGCCGATAACGAAAGCAGCAGCATTAGAACGAGTCATATCATAACTATATGTGCCATCGTTTCTGTTTAGATCTGCTAATTGTGTCCATTTGCTACCATCAAATTTGTAAAAATCTGCTGGGTAACCACCATTGGAAACTCCGCCGCCAACATATGCAGCATTACCCGATACAAATACAAAAGCACCTTTTCTCTTAGCTGTAAATGGAGCATCAGGAATCGCTTCCCATTTATTTAAATCTGGGTCATATTTGAAAAATTGATTGGTAAAGGAAGTACCATTTGCAATCGTTGTTTCTCCTGTACCCACATAGGCTTTTCCTCCGATAGTAAATGCAACAGCATTTGCTAATACGATAGGTAAATCAGCAACTTTAGTCCATTGTTTTCCTTTGTCTGCTGAAGGGTCAAATTTATAGAAATCTTTCAAGAAGTTTGCGCCATCATTACCGCCACCTACATAGCCAAAATCTCCGATAGCAAAAGCAATTGCGCCACGACGGCCACTACTTTCTACGTTATTATCAGCTAATGGATCTTTTTCGCTCCAAGTGTTAGATGCTGGATCATAAGCATAGGTGTTTTTTAGGTTAACAGGCTTGCTACCTGCATTGTTTGATTGACCTGTAGTTACATAAGCGATGTTCTTTATTACAAAACTTGCTGCAGAGGAAGTTTGTGGACCTTTGTAAGCTGCTTTTTGAAACCACTCAGTAGATTTATCTTCAGTGTTGTCGTCGCTTTTTTTACAAGAAGAGAATGATGTAACTGTAACTACAAAAGCTGACAATACGAGTAGCCAATTTTTCTTGTTCATAAATTATTGAAATTTAGTATAAAGGATGTTTAATTTAATTCTTGGATCATTACCATCTTTTGCCAATATCAACCGATTCGCTGTACTTGATAGCTGTGGAGGTATTGCTACTGAAGTCCCACCTACAGTTCCAACTGGTACTGGCAATGGGGGTAAAGATAGATATAATGAAGTGTTTTTATATGCTGTTGTTTTAATTTTATTTAAATAATCAATCAAATTAAAGGTGTATTTACCATTTGCGTCTCCAATTTTAATCAATCGGGCCACTTGCATGGCGTTTGCAGTCTCTAATGATGCTAAGGCACTAACAGGCGTCCCTTCGCTATTTGCGACCATAAGGACCAAATTACTTGGTTGCTCATAGCCTTCCAGCGGGTTGTTTTCTGCTTCAATGACAAGTTCCACCTTATTTATTGAAATTGTTGGATCATTGACCAATGATAATAACGTAGGGAACTCAATTTTCGCTACAACACCACTTGAACCTTCCAAGAATGTATTTCCGTCGGTTTTTTCAACATCAATCTGCGGATTTGATAGCGTCATAGATGCAAATTTTGTCGCAGAACGATCTGTCTCAATTTGGTTATATTGGTATGCTTTGCTGTCGATAGCAAAAAACTGTTTGCCTTTTGTCTTGTTTCCTTCATTGTTTTCAAAAGAATAATGTACCTGAAGGAAAACGGTATCTTTAAAGCCGATAAGCGCTGTATTGTTATTATCTGGAACAAGCGCTAACCCTTTGAAATATTCTTGAAAACTAGTGTTATTTTGAATCCTGATATCGCCATCTTTGATCAATCTAAAAAGTTCATTGCTAATGGTACTATTGAATTTAAAGAACAATGAATCTGTTGATTTGACACGTGGGTTAAAGGAAAGCTCTGCTAATGGCGTGTTTTCATAAGCAAATTTTTTATTGCTGAATATACTGGCTGCAGTCACATAAAATGGTCGTGCGGTCGTTGGCTGTGTTGGATCAATTGGTGTCAGGGTGATATCTTCCGTAACACGATGAACAGCGATTTTCTGAACTTTGGTTGTATCACCAGCATAGTATTTGTTCGGACTTAGAACCAAAGACACAGAATCCAATACCGCATCATCTGGAATGGCGGTACTGTTTATTGTACCAATTCCCAAACGCATATAAGAAGTTGATTTGACACTACCAGTGACAGCATTGCTATTTTTTCCTACAAGAATCGTCCCCGTATTTGAAGTTGGAAGAGGATCCAATTGGTAAGTGGAAACTTTCACGGAAACAGTATCAATTGGTACTACGCCAATCGTTTCATCTCTTGAGCTATCCAAAGAAAGTGAAATGTCTTTATTACAACCGACAAAAGCTGCCAACGTAAAAAGTGGAAGTAAAAATTGTATACTACGTCTCTTAAAGTTTTTGATCATATTAATTTTTGAATAGTGCAAAAGTAATCAATGCTTACTGTTAATCAGTGTTATATTTTGTTAAATATGGTTAATTACCACAGCGATTGCAAATCTAGTAATTTAAATTTGTTTTCATTATGGGTAGAAGATTTAAATTGCTGATCAGCTTGATCGTTTTAATAGGCACAGGAATCACCATTGTGCTGGGCATCTGGCTTTACGGAAGTTATACCAATCGGCGGGATCTTTTTCTGTCTACGGCTGAGCGGTCGCTCTTTAATGCGGTGCAGGAGGTATACCAGGCAGAAAATGGTGATCAACGATTGGATGGGCCTGAGACCGAAAGAGATCAGCTTCTCAATGACGTGAAAAAAGAACTTCTACCTGCGGTACCGGAGACGGAGCTTGATCAGGCTTTGCAAAGGGTACGCGCCCGCCAGCCGCGCAAAGAACATGCTTTTCGTGGCGATCCTGATCGAAAAGGTAAAATGTATTCCAAAGATCGTGATCATCAGAATGCCATTATTCCACCCTTTTTGTTCCGTGATTTTGAAATGAACAAAACGAATCTAGACCAGATCGACAATAAATTCAAGGAATCACTGAGCAATAAAAGCATTTCCGTACCCTATGAACTAAGTATCGTAACCATTCCACGTGAACAGGTGAAAGATGTACGTCGCGAATATCGGGAAAAGAACCTGGCCTGGACCAGACCGATGATGGTCAATCCCCTAAAGAATGAATTCCTCGTTGTCAAATTTCAGGAGGATTGGAAATATCTGCTGTACAGCTTGAGCTGGCAATTACTGATTTCGCTACTGTTGATTGGGCTTTTGTTAGGAACCTTCTTTTATCTGATGAAAACCATTTTTAACCAGAATAAAATGGCCGAGCTTCGAAAGAACTTTGTTGACAATATGACCCATGAACTGAAAACTCCAGTATCCACCGTGATGGCAGCGATTGAAGCCATACAATTATACGGGGTGCGGGAAGATAAGGTAAAGATGGACCGTTACCTTGATATTTCAAAAAAGGAACTTGAACACCTCTCCGGCATGATTGAAAAAGTCTTGCAGATGGATATTGACGCCTCTCGGGGAATTGTATTGCAACGGTCGGATTTTGATATTGTCGCGATGGTGGCAAGTGCGATTGAAGTGGCTCAGCTCAATAAAACAAAAATAGTCGAGGTGGAGCTCTTTGCTGATCCTAGATCGATCCAGATCAAAGGAGATGAGTCCCATCTGAAAAATGTTATCAATAATCTATTGGAGAATGCCATTAAATATGCTGGACCGCATGTTAAGATTAAAGTTGAAATAAAAGGGGCTAAGGAACATGTTCAGATCCATATTACGGATAATGGCAAAGGTATTGCAGCAGAATACCATCAGCAGATCTTCGATATGTTTTTTAGGGTACCTTCGGGCAATCTACATGATGTGAAAGGTTTTGGACTGGGGCTTGCTTATGTCAAGCAGGTTGTAAAACGCCATGAGGGCAAGATCAGTGTAGAGAGTGAGCTGGAAAAAGGGAGTATTTTTATGATCAGGTTACCATATTAACCTAAAGAAAGCGACCTTCAACATAACGTTAGTATAGAAAAACATTATTATTGAACAACAGGAATTATGATTAATATTTTATACGTAGAAGACGAACCGAGTCTGGCGATGATTGTTGCAGATAGTTTGGAGGCCAATGGCTTTCAGGTTGTACACTGTAACAATGGAGAGGAGGCCTTGGAATCTTTTAGCATAGCGAAACCGGATATTATGGTCGTAGATGTGATGATGCCTGTCATGGATGGGTTTACCTTGGCGGCAAAAATCCGTGAGATGGATACCTTGCTTCCCATTATCTTCTTAACAGCTAAAGTGCAGACAGAAGATGTGGTCCGGGGATTTCGTCTCGGGGGAGATGACTATGTCAAAAAACCGTTTAAAATCGAAGAATTGGTCGTAAGGATAGAGTCCTTGTTAAAGAATAGTCCCAAGATGCTGTTTGGACAGAAACTGATGATCGGTGATTATACACTGGACAGTTTGAAGCACCAGCTGATTTATCAGGAGGAAATGCTCAAGTTGTCTTTTCGTGAAAGTGAGCTCCTCCGTAAACTCTACGAACAGAAGGACAAGGTAATCCCTAGAGAAGAGATCATGCGTGCTTATTGGAGCCATGATAAGTACTTTACAGGACGAAGCCTAGATGTATTTATTAGTCGTATTCGAAAGTATTTAAGTCAGGACCCAAGGGTCAAAATTACCAATATACGGGGGGTCGGATATATGCTTACAGTGGATTGATAACAGCGTTCCACGTGGAGATTTTTTATTCTTTTCGCATTCGATTAGCCTTCCCGCCCATACCCCGTATATGATAGGTGAAACTTAAGATTGCATATCGGGTAATTGCATTGGATTGGGATACGCGTACCCAAAGGTCATTGACCTGTTGATTGATGTTTTTATTGTCATTAAAAATATCAAAAACCGTTAAATTGATCTCTGCATTTCTCTTTTTGAACAGCTTCTTGCCGACGGAAACATTCCATAATAAACTTGTCGTACTGGGCGCGTTAAGAATACTTCCGTTGTACAGGTAATTGAAAGTCGAATTTAACGTCCAGCTGTGTAATAACGTCAATGCGATGGAATTGCTGATGGTATGTTTATAAACAGAATAATTGGATTTTTCAGTTGCCGAATTTTTTGAATACGATAAATTCCCATTATAATCCAATCCGATGATCAGCTCCTTGCTGAAGGCTGTGTTCACACCGACGCGTTGATTTATACCGTATGTCTTTGCATTAACTTTCTCTAGATTCAACAAGGTAAAGTTCTGATTGAAATATAGATTATTATTCAGGTTGACATTGAGTTTTAAAGGTTCGATGCGATAACCGAGACTATTATGCCACTTTAAATTGTAGACCCCGTCAAAATTTTCCGGTTTGATATATTGGCCTCCTGGTCCCAGTATGACATCATTCTCAATGGTAAATGCCGAATCAGTTGTAAAGATCGTGTTTGAAATCTTGTTCTGAATAAAATCGGCTGTAAAGTCTGATGTAAAGCTCCGGCCAGAAGCCTTATTGATAGACCTAAACTGCATGACCAGGTTATGATCATATTCCTGTTTTAGGTTCGGGTTGCCCGAAGTAATGCGTAGTGGGTTCTGATTATCGATAAAATCCTGTAGCTGCTCAATGGCAGGTGTATTCGTTTTGGCATTATAGCGCAACTCAATACGTGTTTCCTTGTTGAAATTATACTGGAAATTCAAGTTTGGCAGCAGGCTATTGAAATGGCTCTTTGTTTTTAATTTGTTCGGAAATAGCTTGTCATTTGTCTGATTGGCGGTCTGGTAATCCAATCCAATTTGAAACCGTATGCTATCTTTTTTATTGAATAAATAGGATACCCCAGCACTATGGTAAACGAAGTCATTGCGAAATTCATTCGAAAGGCGGTTTTTCAACTCCCCCAATTGTTCGGTTTCCGCCAGGAATTCATACGTTTTACGGTCAGAGTAGCGCACCGTATTTCGGAAGGTGTAATTACCTTGCAGACGCGAGTATTTATTCAGCATCTCCGTATAGGCAATTTTTGAGCGAAAGCCATTATTGTCACCATTTGAGTAATTACGATTGTTTGCGGTGTCAATTCGACTAAACTCCCCATTTCTATAATAGGTATTCAAGGCATAGTTCGCAGCATCCCCCTTGTTCGTGCTGAAAGAACCATTAAAATTGACGCTAATAGTTCGTCCCGGTTTGTTTAGCCTGCGCATATAAGTCAGATCCCCACCCCAGTTGAAATTTTCGCCAAAACTACTGTTGTTCCTGTCGGATTGGTTGAGCATTTCGCTCAGGTTTAATAAGGTACTGCCCAGCGAGCTGCTATGCCTATTATTGCTCTGGTAGGAGAAATTGGGCTGTATGTCCAGCTTTTGAATAGAATCTATTTTCCAGTTCGCCCGCAGGGAGAAGGCGTGATTATTTGTGTAGGTGCTGCCAGATTGCTGTTGATTGTTGATCTGGTTGGCTCTATTGCCTGCAGTGTATTCCGTTTTGTTTTGGCTGATGGTATTATTGTCGGTATAGTTGTAGGTGTAATTGGCGTTGAAATCCATCCGGTCCGCAAAAAAACGGTCGAGATAGTTAAATCCAGCATTGAAACGTGTTGTGACGCCCTGTCCTGTACGCCCACGTATGTTGCCTCGTGGCGCAAAACCATTGGGCTGATTGACGTTATTGGTATTGATATCTATGGAATATTGACGCTTTGGATTCATTTTGGTAACCTGCGTATTGATCGCATACTTCTCATCCGGACCAGCTCCGCCACTGATTTTGCCAAAATATGATTTCCTTTTATCCGGTTTGGTGACAATATTAATCACTTTCATGCGCTTGCCATCATCAAATCCACTGAATTTCGCTTGTTCGGTTTTGTCATCAATAAGCTGCACTTTGGAAATGACATCCGCGGGTAAGTTTTTAAGGGCCACTTTTGGATCAGTGCTAAAAAACTCACGACCATCAATGATAATCTTACTTACGGCTTCCCCCTGCGCCTTTACATTACCATCTTCGTCAATTTCTACACCTGGGATCTGTTTGACCAGTTCGTCAGCATCTGCAAAATCAGGTGTAACATATTTTTTGGCATCAAATTCTAACGTATCGCCCCGTACCTGTACGCTCGTCGGTGAGATGCTGATTTCGTCCAGCACGATCTCCGAGCTGTTGAGCTTAAAGTTGATCTCGGCGGTTTTACCTACTAATTTGATCTTCCGAATATCTGCCGTATAGCCCATTGGCTGTACCGAAATCAGATAATCACCATTGGGAAGTGCGACACTGGTAAACTTGCCCAAGATATCCGTTGGTGTTTGCAGTTTACTGGAGTCTTTTAAGGCAATGATCGTAATACTGGCTCCCGAAATTGGTTTTGAACCGTTGCTGTCCATGAGCTTCCCTGAGATATATTGCTGGGCAAAAGCATTCATCTTTAACAGCATTAAACTAAGCGAGAGGATAACGATTGTCCAGGTCTTGATTTTCATTGGTTGATGATGTCTGCGTGGTTTTAGGCGCTGTTGTTGGTTCTATTTTTTTATTTGTCAAATTTATGCGACTATTTGATACGAATTACTATCATTTTAGTTACAATAATCCTAACTGAACGGAAAGATTAGATATATTTGCAGTAGAATTAGAAATCAACTGAACGGCATAGTATATGAAAGAAAGTGTTTTGAGTAGAAAAGAGCGTATTATGAAAGAAGCATTACTGCTTTTTTCAGACCAGGGCTATACCAATACGTCTACCAAAACAATAGCGCAGAACGCTGGCGTTTCTGAGGCTTTGATATTCAAACATTTTGGAAACAAAGATGCACTCTTGGTCTATTTGATCAAATCCGGATATCGCAAGGTCCTGACCCATCACCGTGGGATGATGACCTATCGTGAACCCAAAGACTTCTTACGTACCATGATCAATCTTCCCAATAAGTTGGTCAGTGCTGAACCGATATTCTGGAAATTGCAGGAACGACTGTCACATCATCCCTTTTCCAAACAACAACATGAGCAGTTTATGAAACCAGTGCAGCCGATTATCCATCGTGCTTTTGAGGAACTGGGTTATGAAAATCCTGAATTGGAAACGCAGTTTCTCCTCTTGATCATTGATTCATTTTGGAAAAAGGAAGCTATTGGCGAATTGGAGCATGTCATGGAATTGACCCTGTTTCTGGAGAAAAAGTATAATTTGATTTAGTCTATTGTATTGAGTTTTTGTATTTAGATTCTGGCTGTTCAAGCTTACTGCAGATACTTCATCCCTAAACCGGTTCTCGACAAAATCAACGATAGACAACGGGTACATCCGGCACCACTTCTCACTTCTTAAATCATTATATTGCTCGCTGTTGCGCTTAAATTGCGTCTTGTCGCGTGTTTCAATAAAATTGTTGCAAAAACAATTTCATATTATCCAAAATAATAACGTTATTAGTATTCTATTTAAGACATTATACAAACTAATTTATGTTCAAAAAATTCAGTCTGGGCCTATTGGCATTGGCCAGTGCGCTATCATTTGCGAAGGCACAGGACAAGAAAGATTTTGTAAAATACATCAATTCCCAGCATGATTGGGTAGATGCCGTATTTAATACCTTGACTCCAAAGGAAAAAGTTGCGCAGTTGTTCCTTGTAAGGGCGCATACTAATCTTGGTCAGAAATATATTGATTCGGTCGCGCAGGTTGTTCAAGATGAACATCTGGGTGGTCTGGTGGTTTTCCAAGGCGGTCCCGTACGTCATGTGGACATGTTCAATCGTTATCAGTCTTTATCTAAAGTGCCGTTAATGGTAACCTTTGATGGAGAATGGGGGCTTGGTATGCGTATGCCGGATTCTACGTTATCATTCCCTTATCAGATGACACTCGGTGCTGTGCAGGACAATCAATTGATCTATCGCATGGGACGTGAGGTTGCGCTAGATTTTCATCGTATCGGTATGCATTTCAATTTTGCACCAGATGTGGATATCAATAATAACCCGAAAAATCCGGTCATCGGTATTCGTTCTTTTGGCGACAATAAATATAATGTCACCAAAAAAGCAAAAGCTTATATGGACGGTATGGTGGATGGTGGTATCTTGGCTTCCATTAAACACTTTCCGGGACATGGCGATACAGATGTAGATTCACACTATGACCTGCCTCAACTCCCTTTTGATAAAACCCGATTGGATACACTGGAAATGTACCCTTTCAAAGAACTTATTAAAGCCGGTGCACCAGCGGTTATGGTTGCGCATATGAATATCCCTGTCTTGGATGATACTCCCAATATGCCGTCTTCTATTTCTAAAAAGGTCGTTACAGACCTATTGCGAAATGAGCTTGGCTTTAAAGGCTTAACAGTGACTGACGCGATGGACATGAAAGGCGTCAAAAAATTCTTCCCGAATGGTGAAGCCGATGTTCAGGCAATCATTGCCGGACATGACCTCCTTGAGGTATCCGAAAATAGTAAACGCGCGATTGACCTTATTCTGAAAGCAATCGAAGAAGGTCGGATTTCACAGACAGATATTGATGCACGCGTGAAAAAAGTATTGGCTGCTAAACTATGGTTAGGCCTAGACAAATACCAGGCAACCCCGCAGCAGAATCTGTATGCCGATTTACATAGAGCGTCTGCAGTTCAGCTGATTGATGAGTTATCCAATGCTGCTATTACAGCCCTCAACAGCTCCGAAAAATTAAAATCCTTTAAAAAGGATCAGCCTACAGCGATTATCAATGTCGGTGTTGCTGTCAATCAAACATTCCAGAACGAACTGGCGGCGGGATTGACCAACGAAACACAATATTTTGTGCCAGACAGCTTGAGCAAAGATGATATGAAACGTCTTGTGAAAGAAATCAAGAAAAACAAGCAATACATCATCGCTGTACACGATACACGACTACGTCCACGTCCTACAATGCAATTGAATGAAAATGTGCAGGACCTGATGAAGAAATTTGCAAAAAAATCCATCTTGACCCTATTTACAAATGTATATGCATTAGATGGCGTAGAAGCATCCAAGAAAGCGAAGACAATTTTGCTAGCTTATCAAAATGATGCTTTTATGCAGAAAGCTGCTGCCAAAACGATATTGGGACAAAATACTCCTAAAGGAAAATTGCCTGTTACCATCAATAAAAAATTCAAGTACGGACAGGGCAAATAAGGTCGCTATAAAATCACACCAATAAAAGAGCCCTCCCGGATAGCTGTGCTGTTGTCATCAGCACAGCTATCCGGGAGGGCTCTTCTTATTTTTTGTCAATGCTAATCGTTCTTACGAAGATTAGGTCTCCTCATTTTCTTCCCGACTGTCAGAAGGACGACTTTCATTTTTCATCCGGTCTATTGCGGTGACGACATATTTATAACGTTGATTCTGTTTGATGTCATCATCCGTATATTGGAGTTTATCGGCATCGAATGTGATAAAGATAATTTTGCTAGGATCTTTGATATTGACCCGCTCACCTACGACAAATCGATAGACGACATAGCCATAGGCTGATTGACCATCGCTGGCTACATCCGGTTTCTGCCAAAAAAGTGTATTCATTTTTCCGTTAGCGGATGATTTTACCAGCAATCCGAAAGGAGCGTTTGGTGGGATGCTGTCCAGCCAAGGCATTGTCGGGGGTAAAGCAGGGGTACGATACAAGTCATTTCGCATGGAGTCTTGTAGTCCAGCCAAGTTGTCCATGAGCGATTTGGAACTGAAATATATACTTCCTTCCACATCATGTTCTTCGCGTAGGTGGCGTACCTGTCGGGGGATCTGACTTTTGTCGGTCCATCCGGTCTTATTTTCTGTTACCCGGTAGGCTCCATGACCTACATAAAAATGCCGACCATAGGTATGTCGTTGCCACCAGGATACCAGAACCTCATACGCCGCTGCGCGGTTTTTAAATGGAAAGTAGATTTGTGGATTGATATAGTCGATCCAGCCTTCCTGCATCCATTTTACACCATCCGCATAGAGCTCCCGATACGCACTTAGCCCACGTGTTTCCGAACCAATACTATTGTTTTCCTTATTATCCCATACACCACATGGACTGATCCCATATTTAACATGAGGTTTTATTTTTTTTATGGCAATGCCGAGGTCGCGCACGAGCATGTTCACATTATTGCGTCGCCAGTCTTCAATATTTTCGATGCCATTATTATACTGGGCAAAAGTCAGCTGATCCGGGACGGATGTACTCCGGCTATCGGGATAAGGGTAAAAATAATCGTCAAAATGAATGCCATCCACATCGTAATTCTTGACAACATCCATAATGACATCGATGATATATTTACGGACATCGGGCAGTCCCGGGTTGAAAAGCTTTTTTCCTGCGTATGTAAAGAACCATTCGGGGTGACGTTTGGTGATATGGTCCTCTGAGAAATGTGCGGGATTCAATGTGGTCGAGGCCCGATAGGGGTTGAACCAGGCATGCAGTTCCATGCCTCTTTTATGTGCTTCCTCAATGGCAAATTCTAAAGGATCATAAAATGGGGATGGGGCCTGACCCTGTTTTCCTGTCAGGTATCTGCTCCAAGGTTCACGACCTTTACCATAAAAAGCATCTGCTGCAGGCCGTACCTGTAGAATGATTGCATTTAAACCCGCACTACGGTGCTGGTCGAGGAGGTCTATAAATTCCTGCTTTTGCTGGGCAACATTATTGCCGGCTCTGACCGAAGGCCAGTCTATATTACCTATGGTTGCAACCCATACACCACGAAACTCTCGCTTAGGTATTTGTTGGGAATATGTTCTGATCGAAAATAAACAGATAAAAAAGGCAAAAAAAGAATATAAATATGTTTTTCCCGTCATTCTATAAATTGTAGCCAACAAAGATAGGGAAGCATTTCTTACTTTTTCCCTAAAAAATGTAAGATGTTTGTTGGATACTTGTTAAAAGAATGTCAGCTTGGTTTTCAAATTGATAATAATGCAAATACAGGTAACATTGTACACTTATTTGTGCTAATTTAGATGCGGTTTTCACAAAAGCTATGCAAAGCGAGCTAACCGCAACAATAAAGATTATGAGCAAAGAACAAATATCCGTTTTTGATATGTTTAAGATAGGTATCGGACCATCCAGTTCGCATACCTTAGGTCCTTGGCGTGCAGCCCAGCAATTTACCCATGTCCTCAAGACAAAAGGTGTATTGAATGAGGTCGATCAGGTCAAGATTTTGCTTTATGGATCTTTAGCCAAGACCGGTGCTGGACACGGTACAGATATCGCTGTTCTGCTTGGACTGAGTGGCGATGATCCGGTTACCTTTGATGTAGATCAGGTGACACCAAAGGTGGCGCACATCAAAGCGGTAGGAGAACTGGTAGTTGCAGCTGAGCGCACGATTCCATTCTCCTATCAGGAAGACCTTCTGTTTTTGTACACGGAGAGTTTGCCCTTCCATCCAAATGCCGTTACTTTTCAGGCTTTCCTATCGAGTGGTAAGGCCATTACCGAAACCTATTATTCAATCGGTGGTGGATTTGTCGTTCAGGAAAATGATACCGAGAGTGTATTATCCGAAGTAGATCTTCCTTTTCCAGTGGATACCGCACAGGAGCTACTGCACTGGACGATGAAAACAGGCTTGAAAATATCAGAACTTGTTCTTGAAAATGAGTGTGCATGGCGGGAGGAAAGTGAAACTGTTGCTGGTGTCCTGAATATCTATAAGACGATTTATGAATGTATCTATCGTGGCTGTCACACTGGTGGTACACTGCCCGGAGGCTTGAATGTAGAACGGAGGGCTGCGAAATTAAATAAAAAATTGATGCAGGGGCGTAGCTACCAAGATTATGAATCATGGATAACTGCAATTCGTGAAGGTGGACAGAATTTTCAATATATCCTAGACTGGGTAAGCTGTTTTGCGCTTGCTGTCAATGAAGAAAATGCATCGTTTGGACGTGTTGTTACTGCTCCTACCAATGGCGCTTCGGGGGTAATACCAGCGGTTTTACAGTATTATATTACTTTCCATGACGGTATGCGAGAAAATAAAATTGTGCAGTTTATCCTAACAGCTTCGGAGATCGGATCCATCTTTAAAAAGAATGCGACTATTTCAGCCGCCATGGGTGGTTGTCAGGCAGAAATTGGGGTATCCTCAGCAATGGCTGCCGGTGCGCTGACGGAGGTGCTGGGTGGATCACAACGCCAGGTGCTGATGGCTGCGGAGATCGCAATGGAACATCACCTCGGATTAACCTGCGATCCTATCGGAGGACTGGTACAGATCCCTTGTATCGAACGCAATACCATGGGGGCGATAAAAGCAATTACAGCAGCGCAGCTGGCTTTACAGTCAAATCCCGACAAAGCCAAAGTAAGCTTGGATACAGTGGTCAAAACCATGTGGGAGACCGCTTTGGATATGAACGCCAAATATAAAGAAACTGCAGATGGCGGCTTGGCGGTCAATATCCCATTGAGTTTGCCGGAATGTTAAGGTTAAACTGATTTTTCTTGTTTTTTGTATCTTTGCTGTTGTAGAACATATATACTCATAATTAGTATACGCGAATGAAATATTGTGCAATCGCCTCCGGGAGTAATGGAAACTGTTATTATATAGCCAAAGATGATTCGGCTATCTTAATTGATGCTGGTATCAACAGTAAACATATTCATCTTCGGATGTATAATCTTGGGATTATTCCGACCCAGATTAAAGCAATTTTCATTACGCACGAACACTCCGATCATATCCGCGGATTGTCGGTTTTTGCAAAAAAATACAATCTACCCGTGTATATCACGAAGGGAAGTTATGAAGGATCCAGACTACATTTACCTTCCCACCTGGTCAATATCATTGCGCCCAATGAGGAAGTTGAAATAGGAGGACTTAAAATTTATGGGATCCCCAAATATCATGATGCAAAAGAACCCTGTAGTTTCCTTGTCTCTGATGGAGTTCATAATATCGGTGTGCTGACCGATATTGGACGGCCCTGCGAAAATGTGCAACATGTGATCCAACATTCGGATATTCTCTTGCTGGAATCCAATTACGATGAAGATATGTTGCATACTGGAAGATATTCTTATTTTTTGAAGAATAGGATTAGCAGCGGATGGGGGCATCTTTCCAATCGTGTTGCGGTTGAACTATTCAATCAATATAAAACCGATCGTCTCAAGCATCTGATCTTAACACACCTCTCCGGTGAAAATAATACGGTCGATCTTGTTCATACGACATTTGAGCCCCATTGTGAGCATATCAAACTTCATGTGGCTACACGCTATCAGGAAACGGAATTGTTTGACATTACCCATATCTTAAATAAACAGGCGGTTTCATCGCCGACGGCCTGTCTTGGATAGTTAAGCTAAGTACTGCTTCTAATAAAGCGACCGTCACTCCTAATAAAGTCAACGACCATTTCACTTTTATTGCTGATACTGATCCGATATGAATGCTGCTACATAAACAGGCGGTTTCATCGCCGACGGCCTGTCTTGGATAGTTAAGCTAAGTACTGCTTCTAATAGAGCGACCGTCACTCCTAATAAAGTCAACGATTACTCTACCTTTTTTGCTGATATCAATCCGCTATGGGCCCCCTATTGGCGCGACTTAAAGAAACGGGCCAGCTGATTTTATTGATCAATATCTTGTAAGTTGTTGTTTTACAGGGGGATTTTTTAAAAAAATCAAAGATAACTCCATAAGTAAAAAAATTAAAATATAGTTGATATCCAAATAATTCCTTTTATATTTGCTTTGTTTTTAATCAGTCTAAATTATTCAATAAGAATTTGCTGGTCTGGTTAAAGACAAAAACACCATGCAATAGACGGCAATCTATCACATGGTGAAAAAGCTAAAGACAGCGGCAACTGCCTTTAGCCGACTGAAGCAGCGCGCTGCTCCAGTTGCTTCCGATATAGGATATGGAAGAACTTGCAAGATAATGAAATTTGCGGTTTTATTCGTTAACCGTTTTTTTGGCTGTAAGATCCTCCATAATAAGTTGAAAAACTATACGCATCAATCAACATATTATGAAAATTTTAACTTCGCTCTTTACATTCCTTACAGTATTGTTTTACTGTAACAGCAGTTTCGCTCACGCACTTTGGATAGAATCCGCTCCTCATGGTACAGTCAATCAGTCTCATGAAGTAAAAGTCTATTATGGTGAATATGTTACCAATGAAAGAGATCAAATTGAAAAATGGTATTCTGATGTAAAGGATTTTACCTTGTTATTGTATGTTCCAGGAAAAGCCCCTGTTAAAGTACAATTGACCAATAAAGGAGATCATTTCAGCGGTTCATTCCAACCAACTGAGCAAGGAACTTACTTTTTATCGATCGTAAAGGCACCGAAAGATCTAGGTGGCCAGACAAAATATGAGTTTTCCTCACTAATGCCCGTTGTTGTTGGCAAATCAAGCAAATTGGATTATAGCGCATTAAAAAATCCGTTACAGGTTGAGTTGCTCAATTCAGCAAATGCAAAAAAAGGCACTAGCTTACAGGCTAAGATAACCAGCGAAGGAAAAGTTGTTCCAAATGCCAAGGTATCTGTTTTCTCGTCCACAGGTTGGGGAAAAGAATTTGTAGCTGATGCCAACGGTGTTGTTACGTTCGATGCTCTTTGGGCTGGTGCTTATGTACTCGAAGCAAGTACATTTGTCGAAAAAGCAGGCGAGCATGAGGGAAAACCCTATGTATCGTCTTGGCAGGGAAGTACAACCTTTTTTGCAGTAAAATAAAAATTGATACCTACAAATTAGATGGATTCATTTTAAATCCCATATTCAAAATGAATCCATTCTTTATTACATATCTACCAGTGAAATACTCATGAATAAAACTTTATCCTTTCTAGCTATTCCGATGATCAGCTCAATTTTTTCTGTAGCGCAAGCGCAGAGCAAATTGAAGATTGACGGTATCCTTGTCAATGAAAAATCCGAACCTATTTCGGGTGCAACGATTAAACTATCGAATACAGGGGTGACTACCAGTACCGATAGTGATGGTCGCTTTATCTTTGATAGACTTTCTGCCAAGACTTACCGCTTGGAAATCAAAGCTTTCGGCTATGGTAAACATTCCATGGAGGTAACCGTAAAAGACGAAGAAACACATTTAGGGCCCATCATTATGAAAGACGAATCCGAGTCAATCGATGAAGTGGCCGTGTACGGTAAGTACTATGAGCATTATAAGTTTGATAGTATATCCGGGTCATTGCGTCTTAAAACACCGATCTTGGAGTTACCCCAAAATATTCAGGTTATTTCATCTGACCTCATGGCTGATCAGCAGGTTTTTGACATTGTCGATGGTATTACACGCAATATCAGTGGTGCAACACGTCAAGGACACTGGGACAATCAATACGCCAATATTCGTATGCGTGGATCCAAGATCCCGGCATTTCGTAACGGCATGAATATCGAAGCATCATGGGGACCCACGGCTGAGGACGCATCTATGATTGAGCGTATTGAATTTGTAAAAGGCCCAGCTGGCTTTATGTTGGCCAATGGTGAACCGGGGGGATTCTATAATGTTGTGACCAAAAAACCGACAGGAAATACGAAAGGCTCGGCGACATTCAATATGGGGAGCTTTAGTACATACCGTGCCGCGGTTGATTTTGATGGCAAGTTGAGTAAAGATGGTAAATTGTTGTACCGCTTAAATATGGCTGCACAGCAAAAGGACTATTTTACAAAATACAACTATAGTAATCGTGTAGTGATTGCGCCAGTGGTAACTTACAAATTGGATTCATTAACTAATTTGACATTCGAATATACTTATCAAGGGTCAACTTATTTGGCTAATGGTAACTATACTTTTTCGCCAAAAGGATTTGCTGATTCAGATATTTCCAATGATTTTTTCTATGGTGATCCTTCTATGGAGCCGGGTAAGCTAAGGGATCACAGTGCGTACATCTATTTAGACCGCAAACTGAATGATCGATGGAAATTACACGCGCAGATGGCCTACTTTAACTTCGATATGAAGGCGACAAGTACTTGGCTTACCTATATGACAGCAAAGGGAGATATGCCCCGAACTTATTCAATAGCTGACGAGCATGGCGAAAATCGTTTTGGTCAGATCTCTTTAAATGGCGAGGAGTATACTGGAAGTGTCCGTCACCGAATTTTGGTTGGTGCTGATTATGGAAATAAAAAGTTTTGGGGTGATTTCAGAGATCTAATGCCTAAAGATAGTACTGGATTTGCGCCGATCCCTTGGACTCCATTGAATGTATATAATCCTGTTTATGGTATACCTGGAAATTTGCTTCCGACAGTAGATCGTTCTAAAAGTGTGAAAGTACGCGCTGGAGGCAGTAATTACGTTACCTCAACAAACTATATTTCTTTTTATGCACACGATGAAATGGCATTTTTGGAAGAAAAATTGAGATTATCTTTAGGCCTGCGCTATACAATTAATGAAGTTGTTGGAAAGACGGCTGTTTCGGATAGAACAGATAAAGCATTTACTCCTCGTGTTGGATTAAGCTATTCCATTGACAAATCCACAAGTATATACGGATTATTTGACCAGTCTTTTGTTCCTGTAGCTGGTACGGATTGGGAAGGTAATGCTTTTAAGCCGGTAAGAGGTGTTGATTTAGAGGCGGGAGTGAAAAAAGAATGGATGGGAGGAAAATGGATTTCTACGCTTAGTGCTTATACTATTGCACGTAAGAATGCTTTGGTTGCCGATCCTGATCCGAGCCATGTTGTTAATGGGGTATCTTTTCAGACACAGTTAGGCGAAACAAGATCTAAAGGTATTGAGTTTGATATCACAGGAGAAATTTTAAGAGGGTTAAATGTCAATGCCAATTATGCGTTGACAGATTCCAAAATATCAAAGGATACGAAAGAAGAAAATGTTGGGAATATTACACCCAATACGGCAAAACATACGGCAAATGCCTGGTTATCCTATCGGTTACAACAAGGTGTGCTAAAAGGTGTAGGTTTTGTTGGAAGTGTTCAAGGGATGTTTGACCGTGCCGTAGGAACGACAAAAGAAAGTAATTTTAAGAACTATCTACGTACTGATGGTGGTATCAGTTATCAAAAAGGTAAATATAATATCTCCCTTATGGTTAACAATCTGCTAGATAACCGTAAGTTGTTAACAGCCGGTTCGACAGGTGCTGCTAATGCAAAAATAGCCGGAAGTGTAAATTATTATTCGTACATCGTTGAAGCAAGACGTAATTTCCGTATGGGTATAACTTACAAGTTTTAATCAAGCGATTCTATATAAATCATTTATGCGATGTATAGCACACTTTTAATAATCATACTTATTGGCGCTTACCTTTTTTATAACAGCAGTAAAAAGGTGAAGTTTCATCATAGACCCGAGTGGTTGAAAAAGCTTTGCGCACAGACTCAGTCTGTGCGTATCTTGAGCATTGTAATGCTCCTGCTACCATTTGGGGTTATCCTCTATCTGCAGGGGCTTGGTGCAGGATTCTTTGCTTTTTTTGCCTATGTCATGTGTATGATGAGTCTTGTCGTTTTACTGAACCCTTACCGTTATTTGACAGGGTACCAAGTTCTCGGATTGTATGCAGCCAGTCTCTGTGTTGAATTTTTGATATCCTAATTGATTCCTTATGCCAGCAAATAAAAAATACCTGAGTTCGCCCTTGCAACGATTCCTGAAGATTACGGCCGGATTTATCGGCGGTTATGTTGTGATGCTCTCTTTTCATGTATTGTTGACTAACCTTTTTGAGAAAAAAGATGTTGTTATGACTGCCGGATTCACAGGTTATCTACTTTGGGCAGTCCTGATGCTTCTGGCTTTTCTTTCCAAAAGCGGATGGAAAATATGGGGAATTTATTTACTCTTGGCTGCGGTTTTTTCGTTGCCTTATTTGTTAAAGATGTAATCAATCATGAACAACAGAAATTACAATATCTATTTTAATACCCATACCATCAGTGGCATTATTATCTGTGCGCTTCTGTACGTGATATTTTTTGCAGGTTCCTTTGCATTTTTTAGAAATGAGATTGCGGCTTGGCAAAATAATGCGTCGTACAAAACATACAAGGAAAACCATCAAAGCTTTGACAAACTTTTGGATTCTCTAAAGGGAGAAGCCAACCTACATGGGCGTGATATCAACTTCTATATGCATAGGGAGGGGACTTCTGCTTATGTGGGGTACACAGCGTCAAACGACACGATACTCAATAAGGAAAATCTATCCAAGATAACGCCTAAACAGAAAGCTGAAAAAAAGAAAGGCCGGAGACGGAGAGGTGGAGATGATGACTCGAAAAATTTTACCTATAATTTTGTCAATCAAAAAGTAGGAGACTATGCGCAGAACTATGATATGGGCGAGTTTTTATTCCGCTTACATTTTCTGGCCCAACTCAATCAAGTCCCCATTAGCGTAGGAATAGCGCCATTTGGATATCTCGTTGCAGGAATTACAGCCTTTATCTTTTTATTTGCATTGATAACAGGTTTGTTATTGCATTGGGACAAATTAGTATCGAACTTTTTTGTTTTTAGGCCATTCAGCAAGTGGAAGACTGTCTGGACAGATATGCATACTGCCCTCGGGGTGATTGGATTTCCTTTTCAATTTATTTTTGCCGTTACAGGTACATTTCTGATTGTTAACTCAGTTTTGGCACTACCTTTCAGCAAATTGCTGTACGATGGTGATCAGCAGAAAATGTATCAGGATATTGGTGTTTCAGCTAATGAAGATTATGCGTATAGCTATAAATCCTTGAACAGGGATGTGAAAATCGCTCCTTTCTTGGATATGGCAAAGACAAAGTGGCCAGAAAGCGAGTTCCTGCGTATTGTCGTAAAAAACTATGCGGATTCAAATATGCATGTTATCATGGAACTCGAACCACATTTTAACAACAGCTTTGCCGGATCTGGAATATTGACCGTGAAGGTGGCGGATAATAAAATTTTAGAAGAGAAATCACCTTTAACAGGAGCGAGCTATGGGGACTATGTCCGAAGCATTATTTACCGTTTGCATTATGGTGACTATGGTGGGTACCCGCTCAAAATGGTCTATTTTATCTTAGGAGTAATGGGCTGTCTGGTTATTATTTCAGGAATTCTGATCTGGTTGGTTGCGCGGGATAAAAACAATGTCATTCCAAGAAAACGCAAATTCAACTTTTGGGCAGCTAATGTCTTTACCGCGATATGCTTGACGATGCTCCCGGTTACAGCGATTACATTTATTGCGATCAAGGTCAGTCCTAAAGTTGATCAGGACTTTATTTATCGGGTCTATTTTTACGCATGGTTGGTGCTGTCACTTTACTATATCATTCGTCGCAGTATAAGAAGAACAAACCGCGAAACGCTATTGGTCGGAAGTATCCTTGCATTTATCGTCCCGATAGCCAATGGTTTGGTAACACATAATTGGCTTTGGAAAACATTTGTTGACGGCCAACGCGATTTATTTATTGTCGATTTTCTTTGGTTGATGATTGGTATCATCGGATTACTGGCCTTCTATAAGACAAAAAAATTCTTTCAAAAAATTCAGTAATTAGAAGGCGTCGTTTGGGACGCCTTCATCATTTTTGGGATTTTTTAAAGCCTCTTTTGACGTTTTATAGGCTAATATTTCGCACCTGAAAGCAAAAATTCTTTGGGCAAACATATAATTCCAAGTCATGTAATGTTTGTCGTTGGGTACGTCTACATTACGTATTATAAAATATATGCCAAGGGGCTGCTTTATCCAAGCAGCCTCTTGGCATATATAAGATACAGCTAAATCACCTGTAAAGTACTTTTCGCTTTATACAATCTGTGAGGAGATACGGTACTGGAGGGTTAGAGCGTTTTCGCTGATTTGTTACTCCTTGTTCGATAGTTGTTCGAGGATCCTTCGGGTGTGCATTGCTACTGCTTCTGGACAGCGTTGGGGTTGGTTTGACTGTTCTTCGGCTGTTGTTTGCCTTGTTGTCGATGGATGACCGAAGCGTAAGCGACCAGATGTCGAACCAGCCCCGAAGAAATCCCGAAGTTGGTACGAAGTATGTGCGGAGCCTACTCGAACATTGTTGGCATTTGAACGGACTTAAGGGGACTTAAAGGGAGTTGAAGGGACTTTGTGCACCTTAGCGATCATGGCCTTATGTGTTGTTGGACGAGCTGTTGTTTAATTCATACGATTATTGTATTTTTAAAGTACACCAATTTAACTTAATGAAATGAGTAAATCTTCTGGTAACCGCAATATAGGAGGAAAGCAGGGGGTATCATACGAGCTGAGTGAAAATAGTCGTTTAGCTGGACTTGATTTTACCTATAACAGTGGCTTAACCAGTCGTTTGTATCAGATTCTAAAATCCATTCAACCTCGTGCCTGTGAACGCAGTACCTATATACGATTGCAAAATGCACTATATGAAGCTGTACGTAATGACCGGGTGCATGATCTCGGGAGCTTACGGCTCGGATATGGATCAGTACTCCCCTTGAAAGGTTTCCGGTACTCCAAACGGGTCAGCTGGAACAATTTCTTTATGAATCACCCAGTCGCACATTTTGATGAAGCCCAGCAACAAGTTCGGGTTCAGCTCCATTTGGTAGGTCTCCGTAAATTTAATTTAATCCATGAAAAGCTTCGTAAAATAGACATAAAAATATATTGTGTGGTGATTCAACTGGATGATCGTAATACTATATTTTACCATTCTAGCAAAGCCTTGGAGCTAAGAAAAGAAGATCACAAAGTGGACCGTGGCATTACTTTCACATTGGAGGATTGCAAAGATGCCGTCATTTTATGTCTGGGCACAGTAAGGTGCTGGCTGACGAGCCCTGATGGGTGTGACGAATTTATGTCCAATAGTAGTACCCTGATGACTGGTGAAATTTTCGATGTGATCCTGATCCGTGGAGGTAAGCATACTATATTCCCGGAGGAAAAATCCGATAAACTGCCACCACCTATTTCACAGAGTCATAATGATGAGGTTGACTGGGATTAACCGATTAGATGACAGCCTTAAAAAAACGGCCCAATCGCATCAGGTCGTTCGCTGTCTTTTCGTTCCAATCGACGGCATAGTTGAGCCGGATACAATTTTTAAATTGATCATGTTGGGTAAACATTCGGCCTGGAGCAAAGCTCAATTTTTGTTTTAGCGCGTAATCATAAAGTACGGTAGAATCAATTTTTGGATCCATTTCCAACCAGAGTACAAATCCACCTTCGGGTTGAGACATTTTGGTGTTATCGGGAAAATGGGCCTGGATACTATTTCTAAAATTGATATAATTGCTGTACAACTTCTTCCTAAAAGTATTGAGGTGATGGTCATAGCGACCGATCTGCAAAAATTTGGCTACGGCCTCCTGGTAAATGGCCGGTTGCGAGATGGTCTGGATAAGCTTTTGTTTGAGGATTTTGTCTTTGTATTGTCCGGGTTCAACCCATCCGATGCGAAAACTTGGCGCCAATACTTTGGTTACAGATCCGCACCACATGACCAAACCTTCTTCATCAAAGTATTTACAGGGTTTGGGTCGTGAGGTACCGAAATAAATATTTCCATAAAGGTCATCTTCGATCAAGGGGATATGATGGAAAGCAAGGAGTTTGACAAGTTCTTTTTTATGTTCATCGGGCATCAACGCGCCCAAGGGGTTGCTGAAATTGGAAACAAAACAGCAGACATCGATTTTATGGATCACTTTTTTCAGGGCGTCCAGTTCAATGCCCGTAATGGGGTGGGTCGGTATCTCAATGGTCTTTAAACCCAACACCTGAAACGCCTGGATAATGCCAAAATAGAGGGGGCTTTCCACGGCAATGGTGTCGCCGGGTTTCGTGACCGCACGGAGGCAGCTATAAATGGCATTCATGGCACCCGAAGTGATAATCAGGTCTTCGTCGCTTATTTTTCCTTCTAGTACGAGGGACCATTTGGCAATCTCTTTACGTAAAGTCGGACTACCCTGCACCTGCCCGTAATGATCACCGTAATCATGCAGCTCGTGTACGGTCTCCAGGATACATTTGTTGAGCTTCTGAATGGGGAGCAAAGAAGGGCTGGGTAATCCCAAAGAGAATCGCGTAATTTCCTTATCCTCCAATGAGTGGAAAACTTTATCAATCAATGCTGCGGGATCTTGCTTCTTTTCGTCAATCTTAAATGTTGAGATGGACGGTATAGACATCCGGCGTTGACCGGCCAGGCTGACAAAAAATCCCGATTTGGGGCGAGACTCGATCAGAGATCTGCTCTCGAGCTCCATGTAGGCGCTCTTTGCCGTATTTAAGCTCACATTATACAATTTTTGCGCACTACGGACAGAAGGAAGACGATCACCGTAGGTCAAAGAGCCATTTTTGATCTGGTTCTCTACGATGTTTGCAATTTTCTTATACAATTGTTGCTGCTCCATACTTATACTAATTTACTGTTTCCCTTTGGATTTACCCAATCATGAAAATGACGGATTCCCCTTTTTAGCGATTCTTCGTCGCCAAACATATTTAAAAGCTGCTGTTCGAAATAAACCTGCGCTTTGCGCTTAAATACCATTGATAAGTCTTCGGAAACTTCAGTTCGATACGAAATTTCGACAGTGAGGTTGTTGTTTTCGGAGACTGTAGCAGAAGAAACAGCTGCTATTTCCTCGTTTTGGGCAAGCAAGAGAAAAGGCATGTGCTGCAGGTTTTTGTTGGTTACTTCGGACTGAGCCTTTTTTAGTAGGGAGAGATCAGAGAGATCAACCTGTCTGATGGAATACGATTGATGTGTTGTAGTCGACATGGCAATAAATCTTTTTTGCTAATTTAAGAAGGGTACAGACCGAATTTGAGGTACAGAATTCGGGCAAAACTAGGGTACAGATGAAAAAGTAAAAAATATGACCGGGAGTTGATGGTTTTTAATTTCCATTTAAGATCTTTACAAGAGTTAATGAAATGTCTCAAGACCAATAAATTATGACAGCCTATGCATAACTTGTTTCCGCTATTTATTGCCATGATTACGGCCATCGTTCTACTTGAAATGCTGGCCACGAAACTTCGGGTTGCTTATCCCATTTTATTGGTTTTGGCGGGCTTGATTGTCAGCTTTATTCCAACCTTGCCCGTTGTTGCGATCGATCCGGATGTTATTTTTCTGATTTTCCTTCCCCCCTTATTATGTGAGGCTGCATGGTCGATTTCGTATAAGGAGATGAAGAAATGGTGGCGTATTATTGGAAGTTTTGCCTTTTTGGTCGTTTTCTTCACTGCGCTATCCGTTGCGGTGGTTGCCAATCATTATATTCCAGGTTTCACGCTCGCAATGGGTTTTCTACTGGGTGGGATTGTTTCCCCGCCAGATGCCGTCAGTACGGGTGCAATCATGAAGTTTGTGAAAGTTCCAAAATCTACTTCTGCAATCCTGGAAGGGGAGAGTCTGTTGAATGATGCTTCATCTTTGATTATTGTCCGTTTTGCCCTGATTGCCGTGGGTATGGGACAGTTTGTATGGCAGGAAGCAGCGGTATCGTTTATCTGGATGTTGGTCGGTGGGGTTGGCATCGGTGTCTTTTTGGGCTGGTTTTTTATTCAGGCACATAAACGCTTACCGACGGATGCACCATCGGATATTGCTCTGACCTTGATCGAACCCTATTTTATGTATTGGATTGCCGAGCAGTTTCACAGTTCTGGGGTGCTGGCCGTCGTTGCGGGAAGTCTGTTGATGTCCAACCAGCGGCTTAAATTTCTGAACAGTACCAGTCGCGTGCGGGGGCTGAGTGTCTGGGAGAGTTTTGTGTTTATCCTGAATGGCATTGTATTTTTCATTATCGGTCTTGATCTCCCCGAAATTGTAGCTGGTTTGCGCGCAAATGGCACTTCACTGCGGGAGGCAATCGGTTATGGTCTTTTGATTACAGCAGTCCTTATCTTTGCTCGTATGATCAGTGCATACGCTGCGATGATTGCGACGCTTATCTTTCGTCCAAGTGTGGCGCCTAGGGCGCGGTCTTCAAAACAACGGTTCTTTATGCCACTTTTACTTGGCTGGACGGGGATGCGGGGAGTAGTTTCCCTGGCAGCTGCGCTTTCCATTCCTTTGGTCATGAATGGTACCGTGATACCTCAGCGTCATCTGATTCTATTTATCACCTTTGTCGTCATTCTCTCAACCCTTTTGATTCAGGGATTGACTTTACCCTATCTGATCAAGCGGACGAAGCTCTTTGATACTGTTCTTGCAGAGGAACCCGAAGAGGTAGCCAAACAGCAGATGAAGCAAGGCTTAAAACAGCATGTCTATCAGTTTCTCAAGGATAAATATGAGAAAGAAGAACATAATCGGGAGGCAATGGAAAGGATTTTGCGACATTGGGAGGAAAAAGTCAATGCTGCGGATGATTCGTGGATGAATGAACGCACGAAAGTGATTTTCATTGAGCTTTTGGACGTACAGCGCGAATACCTGGAAAAATTGAACTGTGAGTCGGAGATTGATGAGGATATTGTCCGTGCGCAGCTCTATCAGATTGACCTGGAGGAAGAGCGCCTGCGCATGATATAATGCTAATGCAGTGGTATTCTATTGATCGGGATAAATAATAGTAGTTGTAGCCCTTTTGGGCTTGGTACATAAGTTGAATTGCGATGAAAGTAATAATAACAGGGGCCACAGGGATGGTCGGAGAAGGTGTTTTATTGGAATGTCTTCAAAATGATAAAATAGATGCAGTATTGAGCATATCACGCCGTACTGCTGATATACAGCATCCAAAGTTAAAGGAGCTTTTGGTTAAGGATTTCACGGATCTTTCCGAAGTTGAGACGGAGATCGGCGGCTATGATGCCTGTTTTTATTGCGCAGGTGTCAGTTCAGTTGGCATGAAAGAGGATAAATACCGCTATATCACCTATGATACGACGTTTGCATTTGCAAAATCGCTGTTGAAGATCAATCCCGAAATCAGCTTTATTTACGTGTCTGGAGCGAGTACAGATAGTACAGAACAGGGACGGGTGATGTGGGCGAGAGTGAAGGGCAAGACGGAAAATGATCTGGCGAAATTGCCATTTAAGAAAGAATACAATTTCCGCCCGGGCGGAATGACGACCGTCGCGGGACAGAAGCATGCCAATCCATTCTCGTTTGTTGCCAAGATTATAAAGTTCTTTGCCCCTTCGGCAGTGTTGTCACTACATGAAGTGGGGCGGGCGATGATACATGCCGTGGAGCGGGACGATGTAAAAAATATATTGGAAATCAAGGATATCAGGGCATTGGCTTAGTGGATGGGTGGATATAAGGTCTTTCGGCCATTATTTCCATTTCCAGTCCAGCTCCTCCTGATAGGTGATATGAAGACGTTGGCTAAGCGCTGTCAGGAAAGCTTTAAATTCGGCGGTATCTTCGATCTGCTGTTTTGGAAAAAACAGTTGATCGGCCATTTTTAGTTTGATAAAAAATGCGAAGGCCGTTTCGGTGATATATTCAAACTGATCGTATTGATATTTGGACTCCATTTGTGTGCTTTTGATCTGGAGATAATTGTCTTCAAAAGTAATTGTATGGAGGATGCCGATCCGATTTTGGAATTCAGGGCTTTTGACATATTTGGTGAAATAGCGCTTATAGTATATCCCAAGATATTTGGGAAAGAGAAGAAAGGCGATTATGCTCACTCCGATAATCAAAATAGCAAGTTGACGTTCATAGTAGAAAAACGGGATGGCGAGTATCAGCATGAGCAGCATAAACATGAATCGTGATTTTTTGCGTGCTTTAATTATTTGGGGTGATTTAGACATACTGAACAGCAATGCATCCAGTTGATCTTGTTCGGAAAGGGTTAGTTGAAGTTCTTTCATAACGTAAATGTATTAAATTGGTAAGATAATCGGAATATTTCCGACTATCTGCAAATAATTTGACATGTCTGTTTTTTGCACCAGCGGAGATCCGATAATATAAGGTTGGGATGGTCGCGGGTGGGCTTCCAGGGCTCGACGAATTAGGTAAGAATCATGCTATTCACCAAAAGTAATGCTTTTTGGTGAGTTCGTTCACTGAAAAGCATTACTTTCAGTGAATTGAGTGGTAGGATTTTGATGTAGTGACTGATTGAAAGTAGCCTGACGTATATCGGTATTTATTTCTTATTCTATTTTCTCGACCTGAATAGCGCTTGAGATTTTCTCAAAGTAATCTTCCATCTCTTCGTTACATCTTTCGATAAACAACTTTGTAAGCTCCTGTAATCTTATAATAGCGAATGGATCCCCTTTATAGTTCGCGTTATACCTGAATTGCTGTTGGGCTTTGATAATTTCTTTAAAGAGTTTAATATGATCAGTATTGTTCAGACAAAAGGTCGCATGTGCTTCGGGAACGATTAACCGACAGAGGTTCATTAAAAAAGGGAGCCCAACGGTTTGGGGTTTGTATTGAAGGATTGTATTGATAACACCGAGGCAGATTTGTTCTAAAGCCTGTGAGAGGGTGTAATATACCGCTTCGACACCACTAGGCCAGCCTTCTTCATAAGCTATATATAAGCAACGGGCGTTTTTATAGCGACTATCCCATTGTTTGCGCGCATATTCCAAGTCGAGTTGGGGAACTGCGATGCTGTCTAGTGCTAAGTTTTCTATCGTTGCGTTTTGAAACCATATATCACCGACTTTCATCAGCGATAGAAAGAAAGGATGGCCTTTGGAGAGTTTTTTGATAAAGTGCGCTGTTTCTTCCGTCACTAAGGTCAGCGAAACATTTTTCGGCAGCAGATCCATTGTCTGTTGCTGTATGTTGGTCAGTTCTGTATTTAGGCTGTCATACGCGATAAAGAGGTAGTAAACATGCGTTATCTGCTCTTCTTTATTGTTTTGGAGCAGACTATTGTACTTATGTTGATCTGAATGATAACCGAAGCAGGCAACTAACGAAGGAGTACAGTATAACTCCAGAATATTTAAAATCAGGTCTCGATAACTGCTGTTGCAATGATATTTATTGTAAATAGCAATGTTATTTTTGAATTTTTCAATCTTCCTGTGCTGAATTTGTTTTGGGCTAAGTTGTCCTCTGATTTCTTCGAATAAAAGATTGGAATAATCGTAGATCCAATTTAACGCATTTATAGCAATTTGGTATGCTGTTTCTAATAAGCTTTCTCAATCTTATTAAGCGCTCTTTTTTTATCTTCTGTATCCGCCAATTTTGCTAATTTGGAATCAAATGTTTTGAGATAGTTGATATTTGCTTTAAGCGAATGTGATTTTTTTTCATCACTTATCAATAGATTTTCTGCTGTTCGGAGTGATAGTTCAATGGCTTGGTGGAGCATAAATGCTGCATGTGAATGGTCTCTGTGCTCTAGATAAAAATTATAGCCATCAATAAAAGAACGGATCTTTGTTTTCTCTTTATTTATATACACTTCAGTTTTCTCAATGACTTTTTCAGCAGAATCGTTAGGTACTACAAGTTGTATTTCCTGCGCTGGGTTTTGATAAATACGGTTCCCAGTTTGGCATATGAGTTGGGTTCGGCCCAGTCCTTGGTCGATTTTCTTTTGTATCTCGCGAGGTAAATGCACATTGAAGTAAAGATTAGGATAGTTTCCGATCGCTTTGTTGATTAGACTACGGGCTTTGTCAAATCTGGTAGCAGAATTTGACGAAAGATTAATCTGTAGCATTTGATATTTTTTTCCATCATGGTCAAACGGCCATAAATAGATTTCATCGACAGCAATAGCACGAAGGATGGCTTCGATGATTGGAGTAAGTTCGGTGTTCATAATTGATAGTTGAATTTTATTTTCAAATTTCCTAAGCAATCGATTTGGTGAATGTTATCTCGTTTTTATTGGCTAGAAGATAGCATAGTTCAATCAGTTTTTGGAAGTTAAGGAGGAATTCAGGAATATCCAGCTCCCCATAGTATACAGTGCCTTTATCCAATATAAATCCTCTGTGGATAAGATCTGCAAGGTTATCGTGCCAATCAACAATTGAGTAGGTAAATAGCATTTTAATGAGATAATACTCTGGATAACTCGTTTCGAGAAGTGAGAGAGCTTTGAAATTTCCAGTTCTATTTTTATCCCGGAAAAAATAGTATAAGGAAACCTCTTGATGTGGAGTTAATGTCATTTCTGCATTTCTATCAACAAACCAAAAGATTTCCTCATATAAGATATCTAGGAGTGTTATCGATTGTGTGAATAGCCAAAACCGACTCTCTGGAATATATACTTCGAACGCCTTGTCCCAGTTTTTAAAGTTTTTTTCTGCTGACACATATAAGCTGTTAATGAAGGCCTGCCAGTCATGCAGATCTTCCCCTCCCAGAATGTTTTTGATTTTTTGGATGGTCTCTTTCTGATGTGGACTTTTCTCAATTTCAGTGGGAGATATATTGATCTTTTCTAAGGTTGTGGCTTCTATAGTCAAATTTTCAGAAATTTCGCTTTCTACTGCGTCATCGGAAGGTTCCTCCTTTGTCTCTATGCTGTTGGTCTGTTTCGAAGACTTTTGGCCTTGGCTTTCCTCATTTTCAATATCTTCTTGATTGTTTGCTATACTGTCTGGAAGTGATTTATTTTCATATATTTTATGCAGAGATATAGCTAATCTTTGTAATAATTCTCTAACGGCAAGCACATCATTGGCTCTATTGCCCAAAAATTCATCGTCGCTATCACCAATCTTTACCCAGAGATTATCAAGCGTTTCATACCATTGTTTTAATGTCTGATATGAAAAAAAGCGACCTATATTATCGACAGGGGATTCAATGTCATTATTGGTAAAGACTCCTGCTCTAACGTAATTCCAATAATCAGAATCACATTTAAAAAAATCCAATGGATTTTTCAGCTTTTTTAAATTACATTTTTTAAAAATCACATAGGCGATTTCTACCTGTTTTATGAGTAGCTTGACATTATAATTATTGGCTTGTACAGGAGGGTTTAATTGTGCATTCGTGGCGACGTTGATTAGAATATTGAGATCTCTTAGCCAATAGTCTATCCCTGTCTCAAGTACAAAAAAATCTTCGAGATATTTCAGCGGATCTTCAATATACTCCTTGCTTAAATAGCGAAAATGTTTCGCTTTTAGTTTCTTTTGCGTATTTTTCATGCTAGGAATGTTTTTTGGTTAAATACTGTGTTTATAATTATCAATGCTAAAGCTAATTTAAGCACTAATTTTCGATAAAACAAATTATATATTGATAATTATTGATTATGAGTTCTTTTTTAACGAGAATTAAGGTTATTGCTGATAGGGAGGGATTAAGTGTAACAGCGTTTGAATCGGCTATTGGGGCCAGTAGAGGCGTATTTACACGTGCACTAAGCAATAATACAGATGTTCAGGCTAAATGGCTGATTAGTATTGTCGAAAAATATCCTGAATATTCCTCGGAATGGTTATTAAAGGGGGAAGGAGAAATGCTTAAGCCTGTTTTAGCTAAGGAGGATGAAGAGACGTATCTAACACCTGATTTGGAAAGAATCACTAATGGGGAGATTCATGCGTTAAAGCAATTAATTTTGTCACAAAATATCACTATTAAATCTCAGGAAAAGACAATTATATCATTAGAGCGATTATTATTGTCGTTGGAGCGCGAGATTGAATCGCTGCGGAATAAATAGATTATCATCGGCAGAAAGGCAATTGATTATTATTTTCATGGGGATAAGTTATTCAATCGCTTGGAGTCAACAGGAACTAGTGAGCCTTTTTTTGTGAAGATAAACTCCGATACAAACGGAAAACTTGGTTTGTGGTTTGGTTTAAAATAATAGCGTCTTAAAAGTAGAATAATTGTGAACGTAAAAGAACGCGTATTGCTGATCGCTGAAAGAAAGGGCATCAGTAAAACTGAATTTTTTAAAGATGTGGGGCTTTCCTATGCCAATTTTAAGGGCGGCCAGAAAAATACAGCGCTGAGTTCGGATGCAATGATTGCAATATTGACCCGCCATCCAGATATTAGTCCTACTTGGCTATTGATGGGTGAAGGTAAAATGATGCGTAGCGCGGAAACCGTTAGCCCTGAACCACAGATTGCTGCTGCAAGTTCCGAAGGTTCGTCAGTTTCCAAACAATTGGTCGCCGCACTTGAGCAGACAATCAAAGCGCAGGAAAAGACAATTTCTGCTTTGGAGGGACAGGTTGTGCTGCTGAATCGGAAGTAAGCGCTGGGCGAGATACTGTGTTAGTTCCGATGAGAGTTCTTTTCTCCAACGGAGACATTCTTTACCCAAAGAGCTTTTAAAACAGCAATTTTTTTTTCTTTCCGAAGAACTAGACACGTGCTCAAATGGAAATACTGCTGTTGTCATCATGTTTCATTGTTAAAATTGGGATTGTGAGACTTATGCCTTGATGCAAAGATGTGAAAACTATTTTTCATTAGTAAAGCCACTTAGTTATTGAAATAGGAACAGATCTGCTCTTCGTTTACAAAATAGCTGATTATAGCGATTTCCTTGGCCTCCTTTTTGCCTATTTTTGTTAAGTATCAGGGATGCTATTGTTAAGCTAAAAATATTGAGCTACCCTTAGGGATGGGTTTCAACAGATTTAGCCGACTTTGATGGATATCTGCATCGCTATTTAAAGAAATAAAGCTATATGTTTAGAAAAGTATTACTCCTGTGCTGTATCCTATACAGTTGTTTTATGAACCGAAGCATGGCGCAGCCAGCGGGTGAACGACCTGTTTATACATCCAAGTGGGGCTATCTCTATCGGGAGTCCGGAAATAACAATGATCCTTTGGGGGTATTTAGTACCGAAGCACCGATTTATCTGCTCGACTCGACCAATATGCAGTATAAGGTGCAGGTCAGCAACGGTGATATTGGCTTTATCGATCGACAACCGCTGAAGAAATTCATGGACGGGAAAAAATCTGCTGGTGAGCCCGCCAAGTATTTTTATCGGGGTGTCGAGGGGTATCAGTGCCCACACTATTATGTGCAGGTGTCCGAACTACGTGTCCGTAAATCGCCTTCAACGACAAGCACCGCTGTGCGCCGCGCTCCGCTCAATGAGTTGCTGTGCATTGATTATGTCCCTTTATATACCGACGGTTGGGTGTATATCGGTGATCATTTTCATGAGAATCCTGAATATGTTCAATTGAAATTTTTAGGCTCCGTCCTGACCTACGATAAAGTACTGAAAGATTATTTGGCGGTAAAAGGTAAGGATCAGGAGGAAGAACTGGTTCAGGTAGGAAGATTGCGGGAGCTGGCTTGGCGGGAGGAGAAAAACTTAAAACAGGCTTTTTCCTATTGGAAGGAATCTTATACCGCTTACGGGGTGGAAAATCCGAAAGTCGATATTGATTTTGAATTGCTGCTGGCCAGTAAACGGGATAAAAAACCTGATTTTGAAGCCTATGAAAAGAAAATGAAGGCGCTGAACTTGCATTTTATCTGGAAAGGGATAGCACTCGTCGACGGAGAAATCAAGGATGCGCAAATGAACCAGTTGAAGATGCAACGTGTATCGGATATACCGGATATGCCCGAATGTGGCTGGGAACCGCGTTACTTTTATAAAACCCCGAATATGATTGTGGCATTTGAGGAAAATTATAAAAAGAAGATCGTCGGAACGGTTTATAAACTATATTTTACGGACGGTGAGATCTTAGTGATAGGCAATGAGCGTATGGACGCCAATTACGCTGAAAGGGATTTTATCAATCATTTTGGTGATATGATCTCTACGAATATGGTCGAAGAACCACATGTGTACCGTTTTCAAAATGGCGACGCAGGCCAACTGATCATCACGTTTAAAGATGGTAAACTGTTTAGCTATGACTGTATGTATTATTGTTAGCCGACCAGAGTAAGGCGCTAAATAAAGAAATGTATTCTACAGGGATTTCCTGTTTTTAAGGATAGCATAACCAAACAAGGACCTGTGTTGAGCAGGTCCTTGTTCGTTTCTATGATTTCTAATGCTAGATTACTTCCATTTCAAAAAGTCTGGCAATGTGTCCGCGAAGTTTTTCCTTCACTTCATCCATATCGACTTCTTGACCAAGTTCCCGCTTCAATGAGGTCACGTCTTTGTCGTCGATACCACAGGGGATGATATTGCTGAAATAATCCAGGTCTGTATTGACGTTAAACGCAAAGCCATGCATGGTTACCCAGCGTGAGGCACGCACGCCCATCGCGCAGATCTTGCGGGCCGTAGGCTTGTCCGGTTCAATCCAAACACCTGTAAACCCTGGATATCTCCCCGCTTGAACACCATAATCGGCGCAGGTCAGGATGATGGCTTCCTCCAATGTTCTTAAATAAAGGTGAATATCGGTAAAGAAGTTGTCGAGATCCAGAATCGGATATCCTACAATCTGACCAGGTCCATGGTAGGTGATATCACCGCCACGGTTGATCTTATAGAACTTCGCTTCTTTTTCTTCCAGGCCTTTTTCATCCAGCAGCAGGTATTCTTCGTGTCCGCTTTTTCCTAAGGTATAGACATGGGGGTGGGCTGTGAAAATCAGGTAGTTTGGCGTGTCTGTCGTTGTCGCATTGACCCGATTGTCATGTTTGACGTCTAATACGCCCTTGAAGATGGACTCTTGTCTGTCCCAGGCTTCCTGATAGTCTACAAGTCCCCAATCTTGGAACTGCACCACTTTATTCATTGCTTATTTTTTTAAGAAGACGGATCGTCAGTAACGATCCGCCGTCATGTTTGTCAAATTAATACAACAGGTTGTTGTATGGATAACGTTCATTATGCATCTTCACGATAATATCGTAAAGTGTCTGTTTGAACTCTTCGATATTTGTCTTGTTTGTTGCAGACAGGAAGATCGCCGGATCGGAGTTTTTCGCCATCCATGAATTGCGGAAATCGTCCAATGTAATTTCTACCTCTTCACCATCGTGTCCTTCTTCAACAGCCGGTTTGTACAGATCGATTTTGTTGAACACTGTAATAACGGGCTTATCTAAAGCTTTCAGATCTTCCAATGTTTCATTTACCGCCTGAATGTGGTCTTCAAAGTTGGGGTGTGAGATATCCACCACGTGGATCAGCACATCTGCTTCTCTGACTTCATCCAATGTAGATTTGAAACATTCCACCAGGTGATGCGGTAATTTGCGAATAAAACCTACCGTATCGGACAGCAGGAACGGAAGGTTGTCGATAACGACCTTACGTACCGTGGTGTCAAGCGTTGCGAAGAGTTTGTTTTCGATCAATACATCAGATTTGGAGATCATATTCATGATCGTTGATTTACCAACGTTCGTATAACCTACCAGAGCTACGCGGATCATCTCGCCACGATTTTTGCGCTGGGTTTCATTCTGCTTGTCGATCGTTCTCAGTCTTTCCTTGAACAACGAAATTTTGTCCAAGATAATCCGTCTATCGGTTTCGATCTGCGACTCACCGGGACCACGCATACCGATACCCCCGCGTTGGCGCTCCAAGTGGGTCCACAGCCGGGTCAGTCGTGGTAGTAGGTATTGCAATTGTGCCAGTTCCACCTGGGTTTTTGCCTGTGCAGTTTTCGCATGTCGGGCAAAGATATCCAGGATCAGATTGGAACGGTCCAAGATTTTGCGTTGGAGTTCTTTCTCGATGTTACGCAGTTGGGATGGGGATAACTCATCGTCAAAGACAACAATGTCGATCTCTTCGGCTTCGACATAGGCTTTGATCTCTTCAAGTTTTCCGCTACCGACAAAGGTCGCCCTATCCGGAAAAGCTAACTTCTGCGTAAACATACCTTTGGTCTCTCCGCCGGCTGTTTGTACGAGAAATTCAAGTTCTTCCAGGTATTCCCTTGCTTTTGTTTCAGTCACGCCTTGAGTGATCACACTGACCAAGACGGCTGTTTCGGGTTTTATTGCTGTATCGTGTATTTTAATTCTGGCCATTTTGTACTATTAAGTATATTGTAGCGTATGGAGCGCGTTCAACTATGAGTTCATAGCGATCGTCTGCCTCTTATCATACTTCCACTTTTAATTTTTGTTTTGAAAAAGGTGAATTTAAGAAAAACCAATAAGTTTTTTGTGATTTGCTTACCAGGGGCAACTCAAAATAAGTAAGCGGTCAGTCGCCATCTTTTGCCTAGTAAAAGAAGGGGATATTTTTTATATCATGATCATAATGATGCAAAATTAAATAATTTTGATTTTATATACAAATGAATTGATCACTGGATTTTTGTATAAGTGATTTATGACGATCTGTTTACCTTACTTTTGGTCACCATTTCTCAGGGGAATGAAACCTCTCTCGGAAAGGTTTATGCTGACTTGGGCATTTCTGAGGAAAGCCGTTGGTAGACTATTTGGATTTATTGGGCGCTGAATCGCGTCAAATAGTTTATTGAATGCTCAGCTTATGGAGCATTCTCGTGGGCACTGAAGGTGTCATCATCTGGTTTGTGCCGAATATATAGCGTTTCTTTTTTTGAATTTAAGTGCGCCAGTACTGATTGGCTGAAGATCAGGATATTTTGTCCCAGGCAATACCATCTGATTTCCGAGCCAAAAAGCTTCGAAGTAACTGATTTTTCTCGCTCTGAAGCGTAGGATCTTCTTTAAATATGGCAATCACGGTGTTTCTACACTCGGTCAATAAGGCCTGGTCTGTCGCTAGATTGGCCATCTTAAGGTCAAGGACGCCAGATTGTTGTGTGCCGGAGATGTCACCGGGGCCGCGTAATTCCAAGTCAACTTCGGCGATCTCAAAGCCGTCATTGGTGCGCACCATGGTATCCAGCCGGAGACGGCCTTCCTTGCTGAGCTTATTTCCCGACATCAGGATACAAAAGGACTGTTCGGCTCCACGGCCTACACGCCCCCGCAATTGATGGAGTTGGGAGAGGCCAAATCGTTCGGAGTTTTCAATGACCATGACAGAGGCATTAGGCACATTGACACCGACTTCAATTACGGTTGTTGCCACCATGATCTGTGTTTCATGCTTCACAAAACGCTGCATCTCAAAATCCTTATCTTTTACGGGCATCTTGCCGTGAACAATGCTGATTTTATATTGCGGAAGGGGAAATTCGCGCTGTAAATTCTCCAGCCCTGCTTCTAAATAAATCAAGTCCAGTTTTTCACTTTCTTTGATCAGGGGATAGACCAGATAGACCTGTCTGCCTTTGGCGATTTCCTCGCGCATAAAACCAAACATCCGCAGACGGGAGCTTTCAAAGAAATGCACGGTTTTAATCGGTTTACGTCCGGCGGGAAGTTCGTCGATCACCGAAATATCAAGGTCACCATACATGGTCATCGCCAGCGTCCTTGGAATAGGAGTCGCTGTCATGACCAGCATATGCGGTGGAATGACATTTTTGCGCCAGAGTTTAGCCCGCTGTTCCACACCAAAACGGTGCTGTTCATCAATGACAACAAAACCAAGATTTTTAAATTGCACTTTATCCTCAATGAGTGCATGGGTGCCGATCAGGATATCGAGTGTTCCCTCTTCAAGCGCCTGATGTATCAGCCGACGTTCTTTGGTGCCGGTTGACCCTGTGAGCAGTTTGATGCTGACGAGATCATCACCGACAAGCTGTTTGAGTCCATGATAATGCTGTGTGGCCAAGATCTCGGTAGGTGCCATCATACAGGCTTGGAAGCCGTTGTCAACTGCGAGCAGCATACTCATCAGGGCAACGACCGTTTTACCGGAACCCACATCACCTTGCACGAGACGGTTCATCTGCGCGCCAGTATTGGTGTCGATACGGATTTCTTTAACAACGCGTTTCTGTGCACCCGTCAACGGGAATGGAAGTCGTTCATTGAAAAAAGTGTTGAACTTTTCGCCTACTTTATTGAAGCGCTGGCCTCTGAATTTCTGCGTGTTCAGTTGTTTGTTGTTGAGCAGTTTGAGCTGGATGAAAAACAGCTCTTCAAATTTGATCCTTTTGATGGCCTGGTTCAATTCCTTTTGGTTGCTTGGGAAGTGAATGGACGCTAACGCCTGCTGGTGAGAAACCAGTTGGTGTTTTGCCATTATTTCCTGGGGAATCGTTTCACCGATACTCCGAAATACCGTCTCCAATGCTGTCTGCTGCAAACGTTGGATGCCTTTGGTGTCCAAATTGAATTTTTTGAGTTTCTCCGTGGAGGAATAGACTGGCTGTAAGCTCATGTTACCCGCCTGTTTGACCTGCGGATTGTACAGGTCCATTTCAGGGTGGGTGATGGAAAGCTGCCCATTAAATTCGCTGGGCTTGCCATAAATGATATAGGCCGAACCTACTTTCAGGGACTTTTGGAGCCAGGGAATGGACTGGAACCAGACAAGTTCCATGGAGCCGGTTTCGTCCTTGAATGAGCCGACGAGGCGCTTGGTCCTTTTTTCACCCACGAGCTGTAGTGAAACCAGCCGCCCCAAAACCTGTGCCGCCATCATATCGGGGTGCAGCTTCCGTATCTTGTGGAATTCTGTACGGTCGATATAACGGAAAGGATATTGGGTCAACAGGTCCCCAATGGTAAATACCTGTAACTCTTTCTTGAGTACATCTGCCTTTTGGGGACCTACACCTTTGAGGTATTCTATTGGGGTAATTAAACTTAATTCAGCCATTCTTCTCGAATGGCTAAAATACGAAAAATTTAATTTTTACGATTTAAATACTTCTACAAATGGCTTACCATTCCTGCATTGAACTGATTTTTTTCCTATTTGTGTGACTGGTCTGACAGGCTTTTTTTTACGCTCAATGCACTTAGTCTTGTAAAGTTTTCTGTTTTGAATCAGTTTATTCGTACTTAATCGTGGCCTTTCCTTCCTTACAGATGACATTAATCGGTTTTCGATAAGGAGTGCAATTGATCCTTGGAGCCATCATGGGCTGGTATATTTCCATCAGCTTATTATAATCATTGATCATGTTCTGTAAGGTCGTTTTATCAACGGAACGGTGGTAGGGGATATGATTGGTGCCACATACGGTCTGGATGTCTATTATTTTCCAGTCATCGGCATTGGAACATTCTTTTGGGCTGGCCAGCGCTATAATTTTACTGTATTTTTCATTTGAAAGTGTTTCCAATTCCTTTTCGGTTTTTTCTTTATAGGGGTTGTCAAGATGGGATTCGGATTTACAAACAACAAATAGCATAGTACAAGCGAGCAGGGAGGTAATACCTAGGACGGACAGATTTTTCATAATAGCGTATTTGGTTTTTTGACTGAACGGACAATTTTGTGTAGGTGCTACAGTGAGGATCGAAAATTTCTCATGGCTGTGATTTTTTTAAAACTGTGGTTTGTGCTGGGCCGTAGGAGGGGGGAGCCTTAGAGTAAAGCGGAATCAGAACGGTAAAAAAAGCGGCTTAACCTTATGGTTAAGCCGCTTCGGTATTGCAGGGAATTCTTTTTAGAAATTTCCTTTCGCAACATCCCACCAAAGGCGTGTACCCCCATTGTCGGGGCCACCCAATAAAGCAACAGCTTTCTGTACTTCGGCTTTATTAGTAATCTCTTCATTTTGAGGGAATGGTAATCGACGAATCTGTACTTTTGTATCGATCAGTCCAGCACTGTTATTGACAACAACAGGAAATAAACGTGGATATCCGGTACGACGGAATTCACTCCATGCCTCTTGTCCTTCCGGGAAGATTGCCAACCATTTTTGGGTAATAATGCGTTCTAACTTTTCCTCGTTTGTTGCGGCATCATTCCATTTAATAGTAATATTACTTGGCGATTTTGCATCGTTGTCTTTGTTGATAGGGTCTTCGTAATCTGCCGCTATATTCGTATTATCATTTAAGTAGACATTTAAGCCTGAAGTTACCCCCCATTGTGCGAAAGAAGTTTCGATTCCTTTTTCATAAAGCGATTGCGCTGTTCCGCCTGGATTATTCCATCCTCTTAAAGCGGCTTCAGCACGCAAGAAATAGACTTCTGCGGCGGTCATCAAGACAGGTGCTGTGCTTGGAGTAAGCGTAGGGGTGTTTCCTTCTGTATTGAGCGCGGAAAAATTTAGATGCGTTTCTTTTTTTATACCACTTCCACCAGCACGAATACCAATATATTTTCCTTTAGATTTTAATAATATCGTCTCTGTTGTCGCTGGGGTAACAGGAGACATGTATCTGGAGATCCTTGGATCTTTTAGTCCGACCATATAGGATGTGAGGGTTGCGTTAATGCGTGTGTCTGCCCAGTTTTTAGAAATAAACCATAATGGATTAGTAAAAGTTCCTTCTGTTGGTACTTTCACTTTAAAGTTTTCAGTATTATTTTCCAGGACTCCGCCATTGGCTGGGTTTAACGCAATTTCAGCTTGGGTCTTTGCTTGTTGTGGCGCTACTTTCACAATGCGCATAGCAAGACGTAGTCTAAGCGAATTGGCCAGTTTAAGCCAATTTTTAAATCGGGTCTGATTATCCATGTTTGGATAAACCAAATCTAATGATTCAATTTTGTCACTCATAGGGCTTTGTGAATTGAATGCTTTTAGAACATCTATTACCTGATCCAACTCATTAAAGAACGTTGTATAAATATCAGATTGCTTGTCATAAGGAATAGTTTCCTCAGCTGATCCAACTTTGATGTACGGGATTGGCCCATAAATATCAGTAACACGGCTTGCGGCCTCTACTTTAAGGATTTTTGCGACGGCTCCAAGAGCGGGATAGTTTTTGTCCAGGCCGTTTTTTTGTAATTTGTCGATAGGATTAATTACACTAAGGTAAAGGACTTTAAAAGCTTCCCCATTCCATTCGCTTTTCAGGGCGTAATTAAGGTTACTCCGTTCAAAATCTGTTGCTGGCATCATGTATCCTGAGAAGACATCAGCATTTAAGTTTTGTTGTAGCTGAAAAGAATTGGGATCTCCTCCGCCAGAAAAATTGTATATAGCCATCTGAGGCCTTTTAAACAATATCTCCAAGTCTTTTCCACCAGCGGCTAGTTCTTCGTCAGTCAAGCCTAAATTATTCTTGTTGTAGTCTTCAAAATTCTTAGTACAGCCGTTCAAGGTTCCTCCAATGAGTAAACCTGAAACTATAAATTTGCTTATATTGTTGAACGTATATTTCATGTGTGTATTCTTAAAAAGTTGCATTTAACGTTAGTCCGTAGTTACGTGTTGCCGGCATCATAAAGATATCTATACCGTTAAGCGAATTGCCTGTGGACATTGTTACTTCTGGATCAAAAGGTGCTTTCTTTGTGATATAGAACAGATTTCGCCCAACAGCATTGACACGAAGTTTTTTGAAGAAACTATCTTTGATATTAAAGTCATAACCAAATGTCAATTCGCGTAATCTCACCACTGTTCCATCGTAAATATATTGACTACTTGCAGGTGTCATGCCCCCAGTCGAACTATACCATTGTTCGGCATCGATGTTGGTGACAGGGGTTCCATTTGATGTGGCACCATTGATAGTTACACCACCGTTCGCACGCGCGTCGCCACTAACTTTTGATACTCCCCTTCCATCGAGTAGCGCTTGCGTCAATGACATCACTTGATAATCAAATTTACCATCGATAAGGAAACTCAAATTAAAATTCTTGTAGCTAAAAGTATTATTCCAGCCCATCTGCCAGATTGGATTCGAATTTCCTAATTTGACGTATTCCGAATTTACTTGAGGTGTTCCGTTGGCGTCAACGATAATCCGACCCTGGCTGTCTTTTACAAAATCCTTTCCATAGATATCGCCGAAGGAGCCGCCAACTTGAAATTTTGATGCATAATTACCGAAATTTCCTGCGCCTGTTAGAGCAAATTCAGTTACACGATCATCTAATTTCACAATCTTATTTTTATTATAGGTGAGATTTAAGCTGGTATTCCAGGTGAAATTATCATTTTTAATCGCATCCAATGATATCAATGCTTCTATACCTTGATTTTGGATATCTCCGGCATTGATCGCAAATTGATTGTATAAAGATGCCTGGTTTGCCGCAATTTTAAAGAACTGATTCTTGGTGTTAGTTTTATAATAGGTCACATCCACATTTAAACGGTTGTTCCACATGCGCCACTCTGTTCCAATTTCCAGCGAGTGAGTTTTCTCAGGTTTTAGCGTTTTAAGAAAAGCAATGTCATTTAATGTCAATACAGAATATGAGCCTAGAGAATTGGTCAATAACGTAGTGTACGGTGGAAGATCATTACCTACAATAGCATAAGACGCTCTTACTTTTGCCATATTGATAAATTCCGGCATGTTTAATTTATCATTCAATACGACCCCTAATCCGACGGATGGATAAAAGAAAGATTTAGAATCTGTAAATGCTAGGGTGCTGGACCAGTCATTACGTGCTGTAAGATCGAGATAGAGCCATTGATCGTAAGACAAGTTCGTGCTTGCAAATATTGATTGCAGCTGTCGACGATTATTGGATAATGCAGATGGATCAGGTGTTGTGGAATTTTGAATTATAAACTGATTTGGGTATTCTAAACCTGCAGTTCCGCTAGTATAGTTTACGCCTTCTGTTTTCCAGTCCGTGATACTCGTGCCGACCAATCCTGTAATCTGGAATTTATCATTGACTTGAAAATTCATGTTGGCGATAAAATCTCCATATTGTTGTGTAATGGTGGTATTTGTATAATCATACCGACCATTTGGTTTGCCGAGAGGGGTTGGTGTACCTGCGTATACTTTTCTGTCCCATATTTCACTTGTACGATCTACACTACCGCGCGCTTGAACACTTATCCAAGGTGCAATCTGATATTTTGCGCTACCATTTAGTAAGAGACGATTACGCGTTGAACGGGTTGGGTTCCGATTTACAATCCACCATGGATTTTGCTGTGTTGTTTGTACATCATTTAAAGTGTACCAATTTTGATCATAAAGATTACGAGAACTATTAAAAGTTTCAAATTGTTTATAGTCAGCGATATTTAGATCCCGTGGCATCAGATATAATCCGATTAATGGATTGAAGTAGAAGCCAGAAGTTGGGGCATTATCAAGCTTTTGCGTTATGTAGTTAGCACTTCCTTCTACTGTTAGTTTATCATCAAAAAATTTGGCGCTTTCCTTCAGGTTGAAGTTATGCCGCGTAAGATCATTTTGGGGTAATATTCCTTTTGCTAGGGTATTGGCGTAAGAAAAATAAGTTTGATTTTTCTCATTGCCACCCGATAAGGTCAACGAATTGGTAAAATTACTTCCGGTACGGAGAAACTCACCAACATTGTCATAATTTTTACCATCGGTTTGTGCTCCCCAGCTTGATAAACTAGTTATATTGCTTTTACCACCTGAACCTCGTCCATATTGGTTTTGGAACTCAGGTAATGATACCGCCTGCTCAATCTGTGCGCTTGATGAAAAATTGATCGTTGTACGGCCTTGTTTGCCAGATTTTGTCGTAATTAAAATAACACCGTTGGCGGCTTGACTTCCATATAACGCAGCTGCTGAGGCGCCTTTTAACACAGATATATTTTCTACATCCTCTGGGTTGATTAACGCGATTGGATCTCCACCATCACGGTCACCGCCATAGATATTTCCAGGTTGTGAAGCTACTGTCTGATTATTGATCGGAACACCGTCCACAACGTAAAGCACTTGGTTATTCCCAGAGGCGGATTTGTTGCCACGTAAGACAACTTTTGCAGACCCTCCAGGACCGGAAGAGCTAGAAGCAATGTTGAGCCCAGCTACTTTTCCATTTAAGTTATTAGCTAAGTTGGTGCTTTTCACCTTGTTCAGTTCATCTCCATTGACCTGTTGAGTGGAGTAGGTCAGTGATTTCTGTGCACGACTGATACCTAGCGCGGTGACAACAACACTTTCGAGCTGTTGCGTCTGCCCCTCCAAGCTTACCGTAACTGTTGTTTCTCCTGGTCCAAGTGTAATCGTCTTATTTTCGTAGCCAACTGTGCTGATATTCAGGATACGATTTTTGTCGTCTACATTGATCTGAAATGTTCCCTTACTGTCTGTGGAGCTTGCTGTTGACGTTCCCAATACTTTAATGGTGGCGCCCGCGAGTGGAGCTTTTGTTTTTGCGTCGACAACCGTTCCTTTCACCTGGTTGCTTTGTGCGTGTAGTAAAGATGCTGAAAAAAGCATTGTCGGAACAATACTCAACATCTTAAGTGTAGTGTATAATTTGTTATTCATCTAGTATATGAGTTATATTCAGTTTTTTATATACATATTTTCACAACAGAAGTTATTTTTCACGGTAATGGCTAATTCCATTTAGCATGTCGGTTAGGGAAAACGATATTGAATAGAGCGGGAGAGCAAAATAAATTATGATAGTATATTATTCAATATCCCAATTGATAGGAGTGGAGGAAAGTGTGATTTCCTTTAATAAATACTAATTTACTACTGTTGATGAGAAATCAAAAATTTTAAGAAACAAAATTGATACAAAAGTGTTTTTACTTTATTTAAAGTGTTGTTTTTTAACATCTTAAATTTTTTTTGATTTCTGATTTCTTCAAGAATTGTATTATTCAGTAGGAAATACTTAATTCTTTTTTAGTTTTAGATCTTTAATTGTTTTCAGATTTCCTTGCAAACGATCGTTATTGAAGTAATAAACAGGAGGTATTCTATTTGAGTAATCTCCTTTCTCTGAAATTTTGAGACCTTTTTTGGGGATGCTATTGTAAATTATTGAATTTATTGCAGGATCTTCTTTAGAACCGAAATCAGTTTCGATATTGTCTATAACAGTTTGATCAGCAAGTATGCCTTTAAAATAATCTCCCTCATTTTGTGCGTTTAAAAGTTGGTACATACTCAGGTAAAGGTCAAATTGATTTATTTTAATTGGGAAAAAGCCGATTGGTTTACCATAAGTCTGCACCTTTTCTTGGCCCGTTCTTGATACACCGATGATTTGCACGTCCAGATATGGTTTAAAAATATTAATTAACAGCTCGCTCGCGGATGCGGTCATATCACTGACTATAAAATAGATTTTTTTAAGACCCGGCAAGCCTGATTCTTTATTAAAATAGCTGGTATTTGTCCTTATTGTATAATCTAAATCGTATAGGGTGATTGGTTTATTATTGTTATAGACAGGTTTTCCATTTTCATCTAATAGGTGTTGGGACTTTAAGATGTCAGCTTTTCCATTTTGCATTAGATTATTGTAGTGTTCGGAATACATAATTTTCTTGTTCACTGAAGAAGGAGCTATCAAGTTCGCGAAGAAATTAACACTGGTTTGGAACCCTCCCTGATTGTATCTCAGATCGACGATCAATTCTGAGACATTAGATTGTTCAAATGTTAAAAAGGCAGGTTCTAGATATTTTTTAGTATTTTCCTCCGAAGTAAAACTATTATAGGCTAAATAGCCGATTTTAGTGTTGCTTCTGTTTAATACTAACTTTTTGACAACCGGATTTTGTTCATATATAGCTGCATTTAATCGGACTTCTCTTCTTCCTAAATTTAGATCAAGTATCTCAAATTTGATAAAAGATAGGTTAAGTGCAATTTGCCATTGTTTGATAAAGGACTTTTCCGAAATGATCCCCTCTCCATTGATAGTCAAAATTTGCATTCCCCTGGTTAGTCCTGCTTTTCCTGCAGGTGAATTTGGATCTACATAAAGAAGCCGAATATTGTTATTCTCCATTGCGACAGAAATACCAAAGGGATTTGATAAGGTATAATCCTTTATCGTGTTTTCATTGATAGAAGCAGGTGTTTGAACTATAGTTGAGTATTTGGGTGATCCTGGATTTAACGAATTATACTCATAAAGTTCATTTGTTATTATATTTTTTGCGTAACGAGTTAACTGAAAAATTTCATTTTCATAAAGCTTGATTTCATTTGTTTGTGCTTGAAAAAAAGATGTTGGATTGAAACGATCAATTGCAGGCAATTGATCGTTCCATAAATATACTTGTTGAGCAACGAGATAAATAGAATCTAAATTTTCTAGTATGTTAGGCTGACTTGATGAAATATCATAAACGGGGATGTCCTTTTTATTGCAAGAATACAAAAGAAGTATAACACCGGCCAAGAAAATATTAAATAACTCAGTTTTCATCGTTTATTTTCGCGTTGTATTGATCTACTTTTTTGACAGCTTTTATCATTCATTTGTTTCTAGTTTTTCAAATTTTTCAAAACCATTTAACGATTCAGGTAAAACGTAATAATGATCAGCGTTGGGCTTTAACTTGAAAAGATAGTTGTCAATAAGTATATTCCAAGCTCGTGGTAAATAGGAGGCATCTACATCTGGATAATAGTGTTTCTTTGAATGAACCGTCTTATCTAAATAATGTTCGAAACCATAATTTTTGAAGAATATACTTTCGGGTCGAGCGTTTTGACTTTGAGATCCATTTAATAAAACGAAATAATTTCCTTTTGCTTGTGTTGATAGGATAGCATCATATTTAAATTCCAAAAAATTTGGAACTATCAACCTGAGTGTTGCTCCAGGGTCACTATAGCAGGCAATGTATGGATCAGCAGTACGCGTAATAGAGCGGCTAAATCCGAGCGATGGACTGGTGTTTCCATTATACATTCCTGGGCTCTTATCTTCCTGCTTAATATTTCGGTATTCAATCCTTACATATGGTTTATCAAAAGGACCATAATTAATCTGAAAAGGAGCGGAGAACAGTTCATTACCTTCTTTTAGCAGCGCTAATTGAAATGCAATTGGTACTCCGGGGCTTTCTTTTGAATATGTACTATTTGCTGTTAAGGTTTGAATAAATCCTGCTAGTCCTTGGATTTTTTCCGCAGGTGATGAGTCAGTTCCAACACCTGTATATTTGACCTTGATGGAAGCCTCGTTTATTATTTGTTTCTCTTCTTCGGTCATATCTTTACCAAGCCCAACGAGACCTTTAAGGATATCGATCTGTTTATAAACAGCATTGTATAGCTTTTCGCTACTATATTTGGACTCAATAACCATTATTCCCATTCTGCCATATGTCACGCTTTTGACAAAAAGAGGTGTCACACCACCTGTAATTTTTTGCAGATCCAGTCCTCTTGGATCAAATAATTTATCATATCCATTATAATCCTCTACATCTATCGTGAAATTTTCCTGAGAAAATCGAATCTTCATTGCAGATATTGAGGTGATCTTATGATTCTCACCTTGTTTGATCGTATTTGTGCCAACTAGGAATGCATCTATTCCTTTGTTAAATCCGTATAATGTCTTTAATTCCTCATATACTCGAAATGTGTCCCTCTCCACTTCTAATTTAGCTGCGCCGATGTCATCAGGGTATAAACGCTCTAAATCAGTCAATGCAGCATTAAATAGCGTTCTTTCGGCAGTAGGTCGTGGTAAGTTTGTATATGCAACTTTATCTGGCGAAATAGGCATCGATGTAGATATTGTCACCGGACGAATATGATCTGAAATTCCTTGCAAAATTTTGGGATCGAACAGTGCGCCATCTACACTTCTACCATCAATAATTGAACCCGGATAGATAATCTTGCTCATTTCCGGCTCAACAATGGTGAACATTTGTGACTTGTATTTTTGATAAAGAAATATCTGGTTATCCTTCACATCTATTGTATCGCCTACCGGCTCCGTCCATGCATCAGCACGTGTGCCTCCAGATCTCAAAGTTGCATCAGTACTGCTTTTTTTTGCAAATCCTTGATTGCTAATTTGTCTAGGGAAGGAATTCGTGTTTATAGAGAATAGGTCTAATTTGGGATCTTTAAGCGATTTCAAGCTATCGTCAAATGTAGTTTTATTAAGATCGAAGTGATCTTTTGAACACCCCCAAACTAAAATAAGCAGACAGAAGTAATATAATATTCTGCTGCTTTTTGGGATATATTTTTTTCTATAACGTTTTAATGTTGTATTCATTTTAATTTCCATATTTTTATGTCGCTAGCTGCACTATTTGACCGCTATCAATTTCATATAATTAATAGCGCTGAATGTTAAAAACAGTTTTAAACCTAGAATTGTCTTTTAGATACTTGGCAGTATAGGAGATTGGTACGCCCGGATCACTGGCTGTAAAGGTTCCTACATTTTCTGATATAAAATTTGATAGGTTCTCCGGATCAGGGTCCAGCAGCAACTGAACTGTATTACTCCCTATTTTACTCCCTAATAAATAAATTGTTATTCTACTGCCAGCGAACAGAGACTTTTCTTCTTGTGTGTATGATTCTGTAGTTTTTTTCAAAATTTTCTTAACAACCTTTTCGAAAACACTTTGCATATCACTACTGGCTTTATTAGATTCAAGCACTAGTAAACCAAAGCGTCCATAAGTTACCGAATTGATATAGACTGGCGAAAAACCATTAAATACATCGGACGGAATGGATTTAATGTCAATAAGTTCTCCTTCTACTGGATCAGACATATCAAAGGTGAAATTTTTGACAGTATAGCTTGCAACATATTTCGAATAATATTGGGTAGAATTAGAGCTTCCGCTAAATGAAGTGTTTGTTGAAGAAAATAGTTTTTTTTCATTTACATTATACCCAAATGCAAGCTTCACTTCTTCATATTTATTAAATCCTGCAAAGTATTGGGTAAAATCAACAATGGTCTCGCCCGAAAAATCAGGAGCCATCAATGCATCTCTTAAAAACATCCTGCTGTTCGCTAGACTCGCAGTTGGTATTGTTCCAAACGATTTGCTTGATGGGAATGAAAGTTGCACACTGATTGGTGCTCTATCATAACCAAAAAGGGTTTCAAATTTATCATTTGCTATCGAGGATGCTTTTAAAATAGCCCCCGGATAGATGTAACTCGCGTTTGATGGGGTTACTATCATTTCATCGGACTCATAATATGAAACTGTCCCGACTCCCGATGGGGTTGTCGTATCCCGCAGATGGGTCAAAACAGCTTTTTTACTTGTGCCAGACGAAGGCTCTACTCCAAGCTTTTTGCTTCCAATAATAACTGGTGCAACAGGTTGAATCTTTAGATCCTTAAAATAACTTGATAGTAATTTTTTTTCACTCTTTTGCGAATCGGTGTTCTCTTGATAAGGCATGTCCTTTTTGCACCCGCTTATTATCAAAAGGAATAAGACTGATAGAATGTACAGGTTTTTTCTCATGACCATTGTTGATTATTATAGACAATTAGTACGTAATATTCAGTTTAAATTTGTTTCTGAACGTTCCGAAATCGCGTAAATAGTTCAATGAATAATACAAGATAACTCCTGGGTTGTCTGGGGTAAAGTTTCCATTCTGGGCAATTACTCGTGCAAATCCAGCTAAACCTCCAGTTACTGCTTCAACAGTGCTTTTTCCATCCACTCCGATTATATAAACCTTTATTCTTGCATTTTGGATGGTTGCTTTTTGTTCCTTGGTGAGTCGTAAACTAAGTTCAGCATAAAATTTATCTCCCAATTTTCCAGTAGCGGATACACCTAACATTTCGGCGGAAAGGTTGAAAGCTACGTTTAATGTCTGCTTTACCATTGAATAAGATGAATCAGACTCCATAAAGAAAATTCCCTTGCGTCCGTAAGTTACTGAACTTACAATCAACGGTTCGTAAGGCCCAATTGTTTTAATATCAAAGCTTTCTTTTAAAAAAGGTTCATATATGGGTGGTTCTATGTTAACCGAAAAGTTTTCTTGGGTAAATTCTGCCCGTACTTTTGTCTTAAAGCTGGACTTGCTTAGTGTATCCAAGTAGTCGACCGTCAATATTTTTCCCAAATCCAGATTTGCACCAAATGATTTTTTTAGCTCCTCAGTCTTTTGAAATTGGCTCTGTTCATAGGTAAACGATTGGATTTGGATACCAGAGCCGGCTTTTAGCGCGTTTCTCAAATATTCATTCTCTACTCTTTTTGATGGTAAGGTCGTTCTCGCAATGCTGTCAGTAGGGAAGTTGACATACATAGTTATCGGATTACGATGCTGTGGAGCGATAAAGACCGTTTTTACATTGTCAACATTAATTGCATCCTCCCCTTTAATAATGGCTCCAAGGTATAATTGCCTTCTGGTTTCGTCTAGGACAGCTGGTATTTCGGTAGATTCATAAAAAGCAGTTTTCCCTGTTCCGTCAGCCCATGCACTGTCCCTTAGAAATGTCATGGAGTTTTGTTTTGTTTAGCAGCCCTTGTACTCCATTCTTGTCAAAATTGGATAAGTTAAATATTGTAGGTTCAAAGGCATACTTTTTGAAACTTTTGGCTTGTGCGTTGATTTCTTTTTCCTCACTTGGTACCAAATCTTTTACTTTGGAACATGATGTGGCCAGTAAGCCGAGAATAGTTGCCGGCAGGATAATTCTTTTAATTGTTTTCATGCATTAAGTTTTTT
>NZ_JBWKUH010000018.1:0-114675 GCF_059420745.1 Sphingobacterium sp. GW821-FHT03E03 | reverse complement strand
TGAAAGGTAGTATTTTTCCCCGTTGGCAACGACCAAAAATGGGGTGTTATTTACAGTTTTCACCGGAATTTCCTTCTCGTTCATATGTCCTAATTCAATCAATGGAATCAGGGCATATTGTGTGGAATCATTGATTTGGGAGTATTTTGCATTTTCCCACTGCGGGATATATTTAATTATAAGCCCACTTTTTAGGCTATCACGTGTTCGCGACTCAATAGCTAATTTTTCGTAGCTTTCTTTTATTTCAGTTATACTCGCAAAAGTATTTGTCTTTGGACTATTGAGGACGATATCCTTCCTACATCCCTGATATGCAAAGATAGAAAGAATATAGAGAAACAAAATAATACTTGTTCTCAAATTAAATGATGTTTTTCGAAATCTCATTTTTCGTATTGATTAATATTACAAATAATACTGTTTAATATTAAGTTAGCGTATACCTATGTTTAATTTTATGTTATATTTTAAAAAACATTACTAACGACCAAAGCGACCAAAAAAATAATGATTACTTTTTTGAATATTAATACAATGTAATTTGAAAGCTGTCTTATATAATGGAGCGTTATACTGAACAGCAAAACGGGATAGACTGGGTCAAACAAATGATCCATGAATTGAGGAAACAACGTACAGGACCGGAGGGACTGTCGGAAATTTCAGAAATGAATGGATACCTTAAAAGGATGGAAGGGGGATGAAAAAATGAAAATGCTGATAGGGTACTATCAGCATTTTATTACTGGCACGAATAGTCCAATCTTCGACGTTATTAAACTAACTAATTTATGTTTAAAAATTTCCGTGTTGCATTGGTACCATGTAAATATCGAAATTAAATAAGTTTTTACTACTTTTTTTATCAACCTCTGGGTAAAAAATAATTGATCCTTTACCTGCTTTGTCTATCCTAATACTTTGAGGTACTGAGTCACGATGGAAAACTAATAATTTTGAATTTATAGTACTATCTACGACTTTACCAGGAAGTTTTTGGACATCTCCTATTTCTATTTTATCTTTATTTTTAAGATCAAATAGAGATATCCTAATTCCTACCAGATCATTTTTTAGGGTTTTGGTGCTAGTCGCACGTTTCGTATATTTACCCGTGTTCCCTAGACGTACTGTTGATGAGCATGATGCAAAAATAAAAATTACCAACAACACAATCGCATATTTAAAAGAATATTTAACCATAGTATCATTATTTACAAGTTGTTCCCTTTGCTCCAGTTCTATAGTCAGTAGCCAATATACCTCTACGAGTAGAAGGAACACCAGTTTTATTATTTAAGGATTGATAAATAGAATCTTCTATCTTACTTTGAAAAGTTTTTTGCAAACCATCGGTAGCCAATACTTTAGCTTCATTTATATCCATCCCATACTTATCCTTCAGATAATTCGCCATAACATCTATGTAGCTAGTCCACATAATATCATGTTGTTCTATGCTTGCTTGTCCATACCTGTCGAAAAATCCTTTAGTATAAAGATAGGCATGAATAGTTTCGTGTATCGCTACCGTTGCAACATACTCACGTGATGCATTAGGCAACGTATTTACGTTTAAATCGATTCTAACATTCATTTTTGAGAATGATCCATCGGGATTTGTCGTATAGTTTTCCAGCGTAGCTAAACAATGATTGTCAGTTGTTAAAGAAGTAGTCTGATAGAAATTCAGATTAAAGCCCTTATGAGAACCTGTTTGGTTGCAGATTGAACATTACTCGCTATAAGCGCATCAACTATTTTTTTTAAGCAGGGATCTGTTATATGGTTGGTAACCGTATAGGTTGATGTTTGTGGTATAGGCCCTCCGGTACCGGGAAATGTTGGCGTAGGAGGGGTTACCGGTCGGTGGTATGTCGGGATCCGGATTGTTAGGATCTGGTTCACCAGGAACAGGACGTGTTACTACGGGAGTTGGAAGGGTACCACCATCTTTTGTTTCAGTTCCCATTAATACCAGATTTCTGTTTCCTGCAATCGAGAGCAATGTATAGTTCTTATTTTTGTCAAAGTATCCAAGATCTATTAACCTTCCGTTTAATGTTAAAGTTACAGTTAATAGCGAATCACTAGAAGCAAAATTATATTGACGAACCACCCCGCTATAAATCCCGTCATGGTATGTTGTTTGGAGTTCTCTGGTAATATTATTTTTTGCATACACCAGCGTCGTATAAAAGATTGTGTCTCCTTTCTGGACTACTTTTGTGTTTTTCCAAGATGGATTATTCATCCTTGAAAATGATGTCGTGTCTTCTGTGGGAAGAAGCTGTTTTTCGTACCACTTTGAAAGCGCATTGATTTTCTCTAAAGGATCTGAACCAAGGTCAATTTTCTGTTCTTTTTGGCAGGCCCAAACTACTATCAGTGATAAACATAATAGTACGATCCAAGGCTTTATGCCCTTAGAATTGTTAAGTCTTCTTTTCGTAATCATTTGACATTTTATAATTGTAAAAACATTAATAATACATAATCATTAAACACAAAATTAAAGATAACAGAATTCAATATACCGTTAAAGTTTACCTGGCTCTTCAGACAGACGCCAGGCAACAGTATAAGAAGGGAAGAATTTGAAACGATTAGCCTTTGGAAATTTCGAGGAGCCGTCATAACGACCGTTGAGCTCAAAGATATAACGGTCCTTCAAAATATAATTCAATCGACCGAAAACGCCCCGAACTGCCCAGTGCTGGTCCTGTTCGCCAATCGTTCTGTTCTCGCCGTAGGTATTGCCCAATGTCGGCACTTACTTTTCCATTAATTTTAACTTGAGCAGATACTCCAAAGCTCGAAAAAATTAGACAAATAGCAAGTCCCCTTTTTGCAACATACAAAAAAATAACTTTGTCATAATATACAATTGATTATCTATCTCCCAACGATAAACCACAGTCAATGCCATCGGGAGAAATTGTTACATTTTAGCCTCTGAAAGCCGCTTTCGAGTACTAGTTAGTTTTTCTAGCTTTATCTTAATGATAAAAGGTCTACTTATTTTAAAACTTTCAGGGAGCGTGATATCATAATATGTGTTATTATCCGCATCAAAACCGATATCAGCACGCTTGATAGGCAGCTCTTGTTCAGTGATCAGCAAATTAGCACGTCCAGGTACATCTTGAACGCCCGGGGGCACAATAATGCGCAGAATATTATCGATGGGTCGATTGAACACTGTCAAATATAGTGTTGATCCTTTTTTTGTGTAATAGCCATAACCCGTATCGGAATAATCATCTATATGCCTAACACCATATACCGCTTCGTGATTGACGGCCATCCATTCGCTTAATTCTTTTGCTATTTTTTCTTCCCCAGGATGCATATTTCCTGATGCATCCGGCCCGAAATTCAGTACAAAATTTCCGTTCATCGAGACTGATTTCATCAACAGTCCAATAATATCATTTGTTGTTTTAATGTACTTTTTATCCCAATCTTTGGTATATCCCCAGTCTCCAGGGGTAATGGTCATCACCGCTTCCCAATCATTGCCCCCTAGCCAGTCGAATTGCTTTGGAAGCTTCCGCTCCCAGACTTGTTCATAATCGCCCATGAGGGTTTCGTTGCTATCAAAATGTCGTTTCCCATATTCATCATTACGAAGACGGGAACCAATGATCAGTTGGGGATATTTTGCCCGGAGGTCTTTTTCCAGTTGAAAGGTATAATCATAGGACGACATCCAGGAAGCATCCCAAGTACCGTCAAACCAAAGCCCTTTCACTTTGGGATAGTTTTTTAGAAGCTCAAAAATTTGATTTCTGGTATATTTCAAAAACTTGTTGAACTTTTCCTTTTCCATCGCGGTCTCTGGTTTTTTGCTCATATAATTTGGGTTGTTCCATTCCAACACTGAGAAATAAAGAAATACATCAATACCTTCCGTAGTGTAGGCGTCAACAATCTCTTTTACAATATCCTGTTTATAGGGTGTATGGCTAATATTGTAATCCGAATATTTTGTCGGCCAAAGTGCAAATCCGTCATGATGTTTGGTAGTAAAAATAACATATTTTGCCCCCATGTCTTTAGCCTGTCGAGCCCATCTTTTCGCATCAAAATTTTTGGGATTAAATCTCTTGTACAGATTATCATAAATATTGGCCCAATTATCTGGTTTCGTTGGTCCGCTCCAACTCCTAATCCATTCAGAAGCACCGCTGTATTTGTGCCCTTCCCATTCATTTGCCGGTATGGCGTACAGTCCCCAGTGTATAAACTGTCCGAGCCCATAATTGCGAAAAGCCTCCATAGCAGCATCTGTCCGATGTTGCTGAGCAATTGGACCATATTTTATCTCGACCTTCTGAGCTGGAATTATTTTCGGCCTTGCATAATTTTTTTGTGCCAATGCATGTTGTGCCACACAACAAAGAGAAAGAAAGCTAACGATACAGACGCTAATCTTTCTTGTTGAAAAAGTTAGTTTATTTGACTTCATCACAATTTAAGGATTTATTTTTTTATTTTGAATTAAGAAACAATTACATAAAAATAGTGACGACCATGACACCCACGGGCGCACTAATAGATTGTATTCAAATTTTAATGATAAAAGGCCTTCTATTGTCTTTCCAGATAGCTATCTATGCACCGTATTGCTCTTGAAAAATAGTGTCCTTTATCATGTCTATTGAAAAAGTATTAATGAAATATTATTCCCATCCCGGGTTCTGAAACATGGTAGCTGATTTGTTGATTTCCAATTGTGGTATAGGTGCAAAATACATCGCTGGATATAAAAAGATGGATTTGATAACATCAATATTCTTGTAAGTAAAAGTTCCATCCAATTCCTTCGTAATATACATTCCTTGGATAGGTTCTCCCTCTGTCCGTTCGGCTGTCCGCCATCTTCTGGTATCATAATACCAGTGTCCTTCTTGGAAGAACTCTACTCGATATTCATTCTGAATAATGGAACGTAAATTTTCTTGTGTCACTCCTACTGGAATACCATAACGTCCATTTTCCCCGGGCTCGATTCCTGCTCGTCTACGGATCATATTTAGGTAACCGACGGACTCTTCGATTCTTCCCAATTCATTTAGACATTCTGCATAACCCATAATTATTTCAGCAAAACGAATTGTTGGTAGTGAACGCTGGATACTTACTGAATTTCCTGTAGAATCATTTGCCATTTTTGAACAATAATAGCCCGTCTTTGTTTTATAGTTTTGTAAACCATCTTGTGTAAGTGATCCAGACTTTTTATCAAAATAGATATTGACAGGAATTAATGTAGCTCCTGAGCCAGCCTTATAAATTTTAGCTTGATTAAATATGACCGAATAATAAAATCTCGGATCACGATTTTCATATGGTTTGAAAGCATTATACTCACTATTGGCATCTTTAATAGAAAGCCCTGTTTTCATTCCAAAAGCCCTGACCATATTATCTGAAGGATTGCTATACCCACTACCACCCCTAGATGACGGGAACCTGCTGGATTCCAGCCCAGTTCCGTCAGCAATCATAAATGGAAAGATCATTTCGGTTGTCTTCCTGCCTTTAACAAACTGTGTCCAGAAACCATGCCCCGGCCTCGTGTTATTGTCTTCGACCAATGCATACTCATTTGCATCCAAAATCGTTTTGAAGGCGGCAGCGGCGTTTTCCCATAATGACTTATCTAATGTTGCTGAATAAGAAACTAATGGAAGCAGCTTTGCGTCCTGTGTCACAGATTGACCATTAAACAATGGACTAGCAGCCGTCAATAGTACCCTTGCTTTCAACGATAGTGCAGCTCCCTTGGTAGCTCGTCCGAAATCCATCGCCAGTTGCTGGGATTGATTGGGTAATAACATGGCCGCAGTATCAAGTTCCTTTGTGATATAGTCTACACATTCCCGATATGAATTGCGCTGAAGATCCAGAACTTCATCCGCCTGAAGCGTTCGGTTGGGCATTATCTGAACAGCTCCAAAAATACGGATCAAAGCTGCATAATAAAAAGCTCTCAAATACCTTGCCTCACCAATTAATTGGGATTTTCGGCTTTTTGATAAAGGCGTTTTATGACTATTCTCCATCAATAAAATGGTCTCTCGTATCCTTCTATAATACGTCTCCCAGTATTTTACCCAAGGATTTGCTCCTGCAACCGGTGAGCCACCACCTGTCATCCATTTTAATTGTGGATCCCCCCAATAACTTGTGGAGTTCGTTGTCAAATCTTCTAACGATGCTTGGTCACTTCCATAACCCGACCCAATATAATCATCGCGTTTACGCCAGATATCCTGCCCGGTGTAAGCATAAATATTGTTGAGGAATTTCATCGTATTCCCACTGTCTGTAAATACAGCCTCTTCTGTAAAACTCTCGGTCGGTTTATCCAAAAAAGAATTCTTCTGACAGGCTGAAGCAATTAAAGCCAATAACCCAAAAACTGCGAGGTAATTAATATTTCTTTTCATTTTATTATAATCCAAATTGAATACCAAAATTAAATATCCTTTGTTGCGGATATTCACCTGCTCCTGTGCTGAAATTAGATTCTGGATCAATAAACACTGGTAATCCTGTATAAATTAATCCCATATTGTACCCATTTAAATACACCCTCAAATTTTTAATGTGTATCCTTTCGGCGAGTGATTTTGGGAAAGTATATCCCATTTCAATATTCTTCCACCGGATATAATCGCCTTTCCGGGTCCAAAATGAAGATAGTGGTGTGCTCTGAACATCCATATTTAATGCTGGGAAAGCTGCATTTTCCCCCATTTGAGGAGTCCATCTGCCCAGATTAAATGGTACAGACTGATATTCTGGACGTTCATACGCAATAAGCCCCCGGTTAATTGCTATGATATTGCCAAAGGCACCCTGAAATAAGGTACTGAAATCAAAACTTTTATAAGAGAATCCCAAGCTAAAACCAGCAATGTATGGTGTATTGCGTGTTCCCAAATAACCCTGGTCATATTGATTGATTACACCATCACCATTGAGATCGACTAATTTAATCCCTCCAGGAAAAGTGTTCTGTAAAGGAATAGAAGACGCCAATCGCGGGCTATTATAAATATCTTCAATATCCTTAAAAAAACCATTAGCAGTATAACCAAATTCTGCTCCTATCGGCTTTCCTGTACTTCCCAACCATGGATATCGTTGAGACCCCTCATCTCTGAATAAAATCTTGCTCTTAGCAAGACTCAACTGCCCATTAAACCAATATTTGAACTCTTTTTTATTATTTCTATACTTAAATTCAATCTCATATCCTCTATTCTGTGTTTCTCCGAGATTAACAGGAGGAAGTGTAACTCCAAAATTAGCCCCAACTGATGTTCTGGTTGTTAATATATCGTATCTGTATTTATCAAAATAATCAAATGTAAGCCCTATATCCCCATTGAAAAAAGTTGCATCCATCCCCACATTAAAATCACGCTGGCTCTCCCATGTGACAAAAGGATTTGCCAGCTGTGGTTCAATCAAGCCTCCATCGACAGCACTATTTCCCGTCTCACCAAAGACGTACTCTTTTCCGGAACCCGAAGAATATGTTTTCTCGTATTTCAGAACCTGCACGCCCGAGCCATCAAATCCAGTGTATCCAAACGATCCACGGAGCTTCATGCTGCTGACAAAAGAAAAATTATCTTTAAGGAACGATTCTTCACTAATGTTCCAGCCCAAACTTACTGCTGGAAATAATTGATAACTTTTGTTTGAGGAAAACTTGTCCGAACCGTTATATGCCCCCACAAATTCAAGCATGTATTTATTTTTGTAATCGTACGACAACCGACTAACGAATCCCTGTACATTGTAAGGTTCATAAGCATAGGTTACCTCAGAACCAGTGCCCGACTCGCTTTTGTAGATTCCACGTGTCGTCGACAAACGATTCACCATCGCCAATGCTGAAATATTGTGACCTGAAAAACTGCGAGAATAGCGAAGGGCCATTTGTGCATTCATCATCTTTTTGGTATCATTAAGACGACCGCTACGGTTCAATTTCCCCATTCTATACAAATTCGGCGTTACAGGAGCATAAGTATCACTAACCGGGTCATAGAAATAAGTTAAAATTTCGCCACTATTACGGGTCAGTGAACGCATATAAGAATAATCACTTGAGTAAGAAAGTAATACATCCGCAGACAGACCTGGTGTAATAAAATTCAGCTTATGACTGGCCTGGCCAACCAGATTCATATCATTCCCTTGTTCTCTGTTATAACCAGAATACATTAAATTGGCTACAGGATTAGGTTTTTGGCTTGAGCCTAAATTACTCCCACCGAATGTCCCATTAGGATTGTATAAGGGATATCCAAAGGCAGATAATTGTCCATTCCATAGATATTGAAAGGTCGTTCCCCCACCATTCCATGATTTGTCATTGGGCTCATTTATGGTGCTAAAACGCCCACTCATATCAAGTCGAATATGCAGATCTTTTGTTGGATCCAAATCAATATTTGAACGAAGTGTATAGCGATTTAGGAAATAATTACCATTGTATCCCTGATCTTTTGTAAAATCCTTATACATTCCGCCCTGCGTGATAAATCCCAGCGAAAGAAAATATTTCGTTTTCTCAGTTCCACCACTGATATCAAAATTACTACGATTCTGTACCGTATATTTTTTCATCAGCACATCCCACCAATCCACATTTGGAAAATCATAAGGACGATCATTCAAACGATAATGTTCCAGATTACCCTCCCCAAAATACTTAGGATATTGTGTCTCTGGATTAAGAAATTTCATTGCCGCGTTCTCTTTTAGGAGCCGTAACGTATTATAATTACTATTTACATCAGGTGTCTGGGTGTTCATCAAAATACCCGTTTCATTTTTGAAGTTAAGCATAGGCTTTCCTATTTTACCTCTTCGAGTAGTGATGACTAATACACCGTTAGCTCCACGAACACCGTAGATAGAAGTTGTTGCAGCATCCTTTAGAAGAGTCAATGATTCTATTTCGTTCGGATCAATTTGGTTAACCTGATCCATGGAATACTCAATATCATCAACAATAATCAATGGATTATTAGAACCTGACACATAACTAGTGACCCCCCGTATTTGAAACGAAGCTCCATCACGTCCCGGTTGACCACTCCGTTGTTGCGAGAAAAAGCCAGGTATTCTCCCTGCCAAATTGTTTTGCAAACTGGCTGACGGGCTTTGCCTAATGGCATCTCCAGAAATGGAAGAAATAGCGCCTGTATTTGTCACTTTTTTCTTTGTCCCGTAACCGACAACAACAACTTCCTCTAATCCTTTCAGATCTTCCTCAAGATTTACAGTAACGTTGCCTGTTCGTTCCACATTAACCTCCTGAGAAATATACCCAACCAGACTGATCGTTAATACATGTCTGCTTCCTTTCAATCTTAGGGAAAATGAACCATCTACTTCAGTTTTGGTGCCACTGCCTGCGCTTCCTTTTTCCAATATGGTGACATTATACAATGGACCGTCCTTAGAAACAACTTTTCCTCTTACGGTCTTTTCTTGTGACCAGCCTGTTGCGATACAGCAAAAGAGGAATAGCCAACATAATATATACCTTTTCATTAATTTAAAATTCATGGTTACCAGTTAGGATTTTGTTTCATATTTTGATTAGCGGACAACTCCTTAAAAGGGATGGGATATAAATTCATTTTTGTGCCATCAAACTTTGCCAATGCGACCGGAACAACACTATATTTGGTCACATTTCCATTTTCCACTGTAATTTGTATCCCCTGTAATGTGCCATTGAGCACATCCTTGGCAATATTCCATCTGCGGATATCAAAAAAACGATGTTCTTCGAAGGCAAGCTCCGCTCTTCGTTCGTTACGTATACGTTCACGCATCTGTATTTTGGTCAAGTTTTGGGCAAGATTTGGCATACCAACTCTTGCCCGTACCTTATTCATATAGGTATATACATCGCTAACTGGTCCAACATATTCATTCAATGCTTCGGCATAATTAAGCAATACCTCCGCATAACGAAAAATTGGAAAATTATGATTGGTCGACGTTGTAGCTTTATCGTTGTTATTATCTGCCAAGAATTTACGCATATAATATCCCGTGCGGGTTTCTCCTGAATTTACGTTACCATATCCCGACGGACGATCAATTCCTCCATCCTGCACCTGGATTTTTCTTCCCAACCAAGGGAGATTCTGCACAAATACCGTTGCCAACAAACGTGGGTCTCTATTGTAATAAGGATTATCCCTATCATATCCAGATGATTCATCTGCAATAGATTTACCATTATTCATCTCAAATGCGTCCACCAATTGCTGTGTAGGATTTGTCTTTCCCTTGTCACCCCGTGTTGAGCCAACAGGGCCGTTATTTGTCTCCACATCTGAGGTTAGGTCACGCGTATAAGTGAGAATAAGTTCATTATTCGTTCTGGTGGTAAAAATATTGAGAAACTTATTGACCTGCTGGTTCAATGTCGTGCTGGAACCGAATACGGCCATTTGTTCTGAACTATACGGCGTCGAAGGAGCCGCGCTACTCAATGCATATATAAACTTTCTACTCTCAGCACTATCGATCAATGCCTTTGCCGCCAAAGCCGCCTCCTTCCATCTGCCCATATCGTTATTCGTGTTATGTAAAGGACTTGCGGCATAAAGTAGTACCCTAGCTTTCAAGGCCATTGCCGCACCTTTATTTACCCTTCCGAAATTGACACCCAAAACTCCATTTTGCGCATCACCATTCGGCGTGTAAAGCTTTTCATACGAGCGTTCAATCTCCGAAAGAATATACGTTTTTACTTCATCGAAAGTTGCCCGAGGCAGCTGATAATTATCGCCAAAATCATATAAAGCATCTCCCAGGATTGGTACGCCACCCCAACGTTTGGCCAGTTCAAAATAAAATATAGCTCTCAGTAAATGAGCTTCAGCCACAAGCCGATCCTTTAAGCCAATTTCTTTGAATGGTACTATATCTACATTCCTTAAAAAGATATTCACTTTTCTAATGGCTTTATAGTTACTGTCCCAAACGTTGTCCGGCAGATTGAATGTATTGAACATGCCATTGGAAAAATATTGAGCCTCCTCGTTTACTCCACTCGGCAGCGCATCATCGGATCCGGCATCTAATAGATTACCGACCCCAGCATCGTTCCCTATAACATTTGACCCAGGAATGTTTGTTGAAATTCGATTAAACCCACGTGGAAGATCACTATAAATATTATTTAAGAATTGTATCGCATAGACACCCAATGAATCTTTTGGATCGAAAACCAATTCTTTATCAACATTTTCCAAAGGGCCATCTTCCAATACTTTATTGCAGCCAACTAAGGAGACTAATAAGCCAAACGACAGCATAGCAAAAAAAGCCTGACTATTTATTTTTTTCATGATTTTTACCTTTATAATTGAAATGAAAACCCAGCGTTTATAATCCTTTGATTCGGGAAGCCTGAAAGCAAAGATTCTGGATCCATATATTTCATTTTTGAAACAGTCCATAAATTATAGCCATTGACAAAAAACCGGACATTTTGCATCCGCATACGTTTTGTGAAATCAGCTGGCAGCGTATAACCGATTTCTACATTTTTAAGTCGTAAATAACTTGTATTTCTCACCCAAAAGCTTGATGTAGCCTGGTTATTGGCGTTTGGTCCAAGTGTCAGCCTTGGCAAATCAGCGTTGGGATTTTCTGCTGTCCACCGGTTTTCTGTTGTATAATCTAGTACATAGCCCGCACTGTTATTAAAAGCAGACATATACAGTCCGGACAACATCGTTCTCGAGTTTATTGTACCTTGCAGTAATGCATTGACATCAAATCCACGATAAGAGACGCCAAGATTTAGTCCATAAAAATAGAGTGGTTTCTCCCCGGTGACATTTTTCTTATCAAAGTCGCTGATGACGCCATCTTGATTTAAATCTTTATAGCGTAAGTCTCCGGGTTTCAATGTATATCCCGCCATCGTTGGTACAGGCTCAGTTTCCTTCCCTGTATAAAAGCCTTCAAATTCATAACCAAAATTTTGATTGACCGGCCCTCCTTGCCTATACATCCATGCATAAGGATAAGTTCCCTCTCCGGTATATATTTCCCTACTCTGTGCGGAAGAAAAATTACCATTGATAAAGTAGCGGAAAGGAGTAGATTTACTGTTTCGGAAACCCAGACTAATTTCGAAGCCAGAATATCTTTGTTTTCCTATATTTTCAAAAGGCAAAGTCTGACCTATAATACCCGAATTATTTCCGGCAAATCTTTTTGCCAATATCCCCTTATAGTGATCAGCGTAATAATCAAAAGAGAAATTAAGCTTTTCATCCAACAGTGTTACATCCAATCCAACATCCCATTTTATGGCTTTTTCAGGCTCCAGATTAGGGTTTGCCAGAATATTCTCAACAGTTCCTTTTACGCCACCTGGAGAACTTCCAAAGCTATAACCATCTGTATTGACGGCATAATTTTGTAGGTAAGCAAAATAGCCTACATTACCTGACCAACTTGTTTGGCCGATTGTAGCCCGAAGTTTCATAAAGTTGAAAAGATCCTGGTCCTTGAACCAATCTTCCTTATTTATGATCCAACCTAAACCCACAGCCGGTGAAAATACCCAACGGTTATCCGGGCGGTATCTGTTCAAACTGCTATACGTAAGTACAGCGTCAAATAAATACCGGTCCTTTAAGACATAATTTCCTTCCAGTCCATAATTCTGATAGAGCTCATCCAATTCTACGTAATCTATTGATGTGCGATAGTTATTGTATACCAAGCGTATATCGAGTTTCTGATTATCCAGAACTGGTGAATATCCAATGATTCCCCCTAAGTAATTTTGATTAAATTGGTCATTTACGGTGGCACGTCCAGCCCCCGCTTCAATCACTGTTTCCGTTCCATTCTGTATATAGGTTACAGAACCGTCCTCGCCATATTGTGGGATAAAGATTGCTGTTTTTTTTTCTCTGACGACCGCTTCTGCATAATAATTATTGAAGGAAATAGCGCCTTTTGCCCACAAACCCTCCAAAAGATCATCCAACTTAAAGTTTAATGCAACATCAGCATTGACAGATCGTTTACTGGTCTGTATATATCCTGAATTGATTGAATTCGCTACTGGATTCTGCAGCCATTTACTTACCCCACTAAAACTTCCATCCTCGTTTCTCAAAGGAAATTCAGTTCTAGGCACATAAAAAATCCGGTTCATAATTGCGCCGGTACCACTTCCAGCTTCATTATACTTTTCAAATGAACCAAATATGTTAACATCAAGCGCGATATTCTTGTTAAATTTTACCTCGGCATTTGTCCGTAAATTATAACGGTCATAATCATTGTTCGTATTGTAGGGATTCTCAGGGTCTGTAATAAAATTTCCCCCTTGTTTAAAATATTCTCCCGCAGCAAAATATCTAAAACTATCTCCCTTACCACCTACGTTGATATTATATCTTTGTTGTTGGCTGGTATTTTTATAAATTAAATTATACCAATCTACATAAGGCTGTCTATAGGGATCATTTGTTCCATTCCGATAAGCGTCCAATTGGTTTTGGCTAAAACGGGGAATAGCGTTTGGATTCGTATTTTGTTGCGCTTCATTATATAGCGAGGCATAGCTATATGCATCTACAAATTTAGGCGGTTTAATCCCTTCTAGAAACCCATGTTGCACGTTAAAATTTATTTCAAATGGTCCATTCTTGGATTGCGTTTTCGTTTTTATATAAATTACTCCAGCCGAGGAAAGCTGTCCATTCATCGCTGTGCTGAATGCATCTTTTTGAACTGTCACTGACTCAATATCCTGAAAGCTCAAATTCGTAAAAGGGCGAATAATACCGTCAACCACTACAATTGGGGACTTCCCTCTTAACAATAGTCCCGGAGCGCTAAAGTCTGCCCCCGCTCGCCCGCTGGATTGGCGTGAATATAGTCCGGTGAGCCTTCCGCCAAGGACTTGCTTCAATTCAGAAACAGGTGTAGTCGTTAGATCTCTTTCATAGATAGTATGTGTCGCACCAGTTTTAAATTCTTCTTGGATTGATTTTTTCCACAATTGAACCGGTCGATCGGAAAACTGCAGATTGTATGGGTTGGGAATCGTATCAAAACGAGTTGATTCCTGTTCTTGTGCAAAGGATGTTGACAAGCAGGACACAGAGATCAAACTCGTTATTATCAATTTACAGCCCAGCTTATTAAATCGTGGAAAAGGCTGCAAAGGTGTAACAAATAAGGCCATAATATGTTATTGTTTTTTAAGATATAGTTGACCTGCAACAAATCCATCGGAAAAATCCTCAGAAGAAATTGTTGCTGTAATAGTTTCTTCTTCGGAGACAAGTAATGCGATCTGTTCATCACTTAGGGCGATATCACCTTTCAAAGATTTATTAGCCCATGAAAAATCAGTTGTTTCAACAATTCGCGATGTTCCTTTCATAATTCGGATGGACAAAGGCTTTCGTCCCTCTTTGATCGTAGTAAAATAGATGTCAAAATAGAGCTTCTTGTCACTCATCAATGTAAAAAGGGATTGTGCATCTTGTAGCTCTGGGACAGTAGACCCAGCAATATCTGTTGATGACATAGGTACATTCCATCGACGGTCAACGAAAACCTCCGATGTTACAAGATCTTTCCTACAACTTGTAAAAATGAGGTTGGTCAAAATAAGAAGACTCAAAATCTTCCAGTAGAATTGAAATGAGAAATTCATAATATTTAGGTTTGTTGTCATTGAACTTATTCAATCAATTGATAGTTAGCTATTTTCAAATAAAACTCTGGTTAGTATCTAATATGTATAGCGCCCAAATTGAAGATGACTTTTTATTTAACGTAATACGTTTTGTCGATGTAGTAGAAGGAAATTGTACAAATGTTGTGTTGGTAGTTAGCTCATAATGTTTGACTTTATCAAAATACACCTTCTTGCAACTTAAAAGAAAAGCAAAAAGTAAAACACATAAAGCAATAAAATTGGTGAAATTTGACCTTTTATGCCATTGTTGGGTTATTCTACCACCCTGTATAAAAATTAAATATTTAAGGTTCATAAAGTACATGGTTTAATCATGAAAATTTTATTGATCACGCAGCTCCTTCAAAGCTTTGGTTGGTTTTGACGGCTGTAGAACTGCAATTTCAGCATAGGAATTTGCCGAAACTGGAAGCCCCCATTTCTTAGGAAAATTCTCCCAAGCGGAGTGAAAGACGTAATAACGTTGTTCTAAAAATTGTTTTTTCATAATGTTTATACGGTTATCAATTATATTTATTCGTTTTATATTTTATTCGTTAGCAAACTAATGATTAATAATTGTACGTTTTTAACGAAATTATATTTTTATTGAAAAAATTATAATTAATCATAATTTATGGTCAGCCATAAATGATTATATTTTAAAATTGAGTTTTTTTTATTCAAATAGAAATTATGTTTCTGAAAGGAGGTAATTCAGATGACGTAATACAACTTCGTTAATATTGATTTCTACCAATCTTTCAAATCGACAAAAAATAACATAACAATCTTTTTTACAGTATTTTATATTTTAAAATAATATTTTTTCATTAAAATATCATTGTATTGTTTACACTGAAACGATTGCGTAAACAGAACAAACGATTGTGTACGTAATCAAACAAAGATTTTCCATAAAAAAACATTAGTTTATAAAAATGTCAATTTTAATTTCAGAAAAATATTTTTTTTTATAACTTGTAACAAGTAAATTTCTTGAAAGCCTCGAATCCTGATGCATTTTCTCGATTTTACTAACCTCTCTCAATAAAACCGAAGAAACATATGCAGCTGACCCAATACGCTTATTTGATCTTTTTATCGTAGCATAGGATGAATGCAATATTGATAAAGGGATCAGTGTTTTCCCTTTATCAATATTGCATTCATATTCACGCCTATTTAGAAGAAAATCCTTATTATTAGCTTTAAATTAGATCATCTTTTTTGTGGATTCGCGAATAATAAGCTTAGAAGCTAAATGAATTGTCTCAACAGGGATTGATATCCCTTTGTTGTTGCTTCTAATTATTTCAAGCAACTTTATTATAGCAAGACGTCCGATCTCTTCACTAGGCTGGTAAACACATGTAAGCGGTGGCTTAAACGCTGCGGAGTAATATGAATTACAGTAGCCTATCAGGCCTATTTCGTGGGGAATAGAGACATTCAATTCGTTCAGAGCAAGCATTACTGTGTTTGTCAACAAATCAGTCCCAGTAAATATTGCATCTGGTTTTGCATTCGATTTCAATTGATTATCTAGAAATTTCAAGATATCATCGTGTAATTTTTGTCTATCCTGATAGCCAAACAAATGGATATTCTGCTTTTCAAAAGGGATCTTATAATTTGACAAACAATTTTTAAAGCCCTTAATTCGATCAAAAATAACGCCATGTTTATTAATGGACAAATGCAATATCTTAGTATAGCCCTGTTCGAGCAGATGGCGGGTTGCTTCAAAGGCGCTCTCTTCATTCATAATCCCAATCTTGTGGACTTTTAGCGGATTATCCAGCCCATCAATAATAACAATGGGAAAATTTTCTTTTAGGTAGCCTTGTAGAACGGTTATAGTTCTATGATCTCCAATTGGGGATATGATTAGACCATCGACCCCTCTCTGATACATGGTTTCTATACAATCAAGCTCAGTGTTCTTATTATCTTTGCTCTGCATAAAAATCAAATTATATTCGGTGTCCTTTATGATCTTTTCTATCCCTTCATATACCTGCGAAAAAAAATTATTATCAATAAAGGGAATGATAAGACCAATGGTCTTACTTTTCCCAGTACGCAAGCTCCTGGCAGATTTATTGATATAATAATTATGCTTCTGCGCATATTTTAATATCTTGTTTTTTGTCTCTTGCCCAATTTCATGACTATCAGAAAGTGCTTTCGATATTGTAGATACGGATTTATTGAGAGCTTTGGCAATATCCTTTAAAGTGATACGATTTTTCATAATAGCTGTTTAAATGATCTTCAATTAAAATGTTGATAACAGTAATATATAAAACTGTTTCCCGTTTAATAAGAATCTCCGACTTGGATAACCGTACAATATTTTTTTCGATCCATATCTGATTCCCTTATTCAAATAACCCGTTCGCCATACTAAACATCTAGCTCCACCGCAAAATCTAAATTTCATTAAACAAAATCGCTTTCTTAAATCATTGATTAAAAAAATAGGCGAAACAACACTTTTCCTAGACAAATTCTACTCTAAATAAAAAAACTGTTGAAATCTCAGATTGAAGTCGGTGTTTCTTTGACTGCAGAAGCATTCGACCAACATATTCCAAAAGAATACATTTATTTCGCTATGGCATTTTCTGTTCTGGTGGAATTCTTAAATATACGATCTGAAAAAAGAGCGCTCAAAAAAGTCTCGGATTCAAATCTGAATGATTTATGAACCCAATGCTATTATTAATAGCTTGTGCTGTTCCAAAGAATAGAGTATCAAAATTCATTAAGTTAAAAATTGCTAAATATCATGACGCAAAGCTATTGGTTATGCATTTTTGATTATATTGTATTTTCATCAATATTCGAAAAATATGAAATGTCCAAACTGTAATGAAACACTACTGATGACAGAACGTCAACGTATTGAAATCGATTACTGTCCAAACTGCCGGGGCATATGGCTGGATAAGGGTGAACTGGATAAACTATTGGAGCAGGCTGGCAATGCAGGAGATCATGTGCATAATAAACATGGAGATTCGGATCGCTTTAATAAAAATGCACATAAAAACTATCAACCCCAACATAACTATCGAGATAGTGATCGATCTTCAGACAGTCACAACTATCCTCAGAGTCGAAAGAAAAAGTCTTTCCTATCTGATCTTTTCGATTTCGATTAAGAATGGATTATAGTACGGTCCAAAACAAAAGAAAGTCCTCCCATTGCTGAGAGAACTTTCTCATAATTGTTACACGCTCTAAGCAATGAATTGTCCCTATTCATACTAGAATCATCTTGAAAGCCAGCTCTAAAAGCTTTCAAACTTAAAGGTAATAGGACAATGGATAACCCACAACTCTTCTATACAAAACTTATGTTTTACTATACATGAGTAGACAATTATAAAGTCGAATTTATAAATGCCCAAGGACAGTACGAATATAATTTAATTCTGTAATTCATATGAACTGGTCGTATAATTTAAAACATTGGGGGCTCACTTTGCTCCTTGGTATTATCCTCCTTACATTCACGCAAGGATTGGGAGCGATCAATATAACTGATTTCTTAGAATCACTTATATTATTTCCGGTATGGATGGCGGCTAGTTTCATATTTTCACTTCCCACATTATTTATTTGCATGGCAGCATTCTATCTATTGAATGGTTTCAAAAGCAATAATAACTGGACAATTCCTATATTAATATTACTTACTATTGGGGGAATTATTTTAACACTTTACCTCATTGAGGGAAATGTGGACCTTCGCATTTTGTTATGCTACTCGGTGGCAGCGATAGTTTCTGGCTTATCTTTTAAAATTGAGAAAGTATGATTTTATCACACGGAGTATCGATACATGATACTCCGTGTGTGCAAAAAAACAATTTCAATAAAGACGGCCATCCTATATTGGTATTCCTCACGTTATCTCAATGGTGCCAATGGTTTGACCTCTGGGCATAAAAGAAAATCGGAAAACCGTTGTCAGGACAAGGCTTTTAAAAATTTTCTAATTTTCCAGGCGACGACGAAAACAATTCCAATTAGGCCGATCAACCAAAGACGCTGAACTGATACCGACTTACTTTTTTCCTTAGTTTCTTTTATTGCCGTTTGTACAGCAATATCCCTGACCGCTGTAGAGACCCTATTTCTCAGGTTTGTGCTTGCTTTGGACTCTTGCACAAAAAGTCTACCTCCATACCCACTCAGCCCACTGTCCGGGTGAAAACGAAAAGCACTGTCCGACCAAAAAATCCAGTATCGGGATAGACTGTCGCGCTGCATAGTTTCCTGCTGCATCCCATGCGATTCATATTGGCTTTTGCTGTGCAAAGATCGCTGTTCTTCCCAGTTTCTATGTTGATAGTGTTTACAGCAACCTAATCCAACCATCAGCACTATGGAGACTAATGCATATTTTAAAGTCCTTTCCATAATCCCACCCTTCAATTTATCCAGTTTGCAAATGCGTAAACAGTAGACAGTGACCGCCGCTTGGACAGCACCCGATCTTCCACATTCCCCTCCACCGTCAGTATCCAATTCCCCCCAATTTGCCGGACCATGCCCACATGGTTGATACGCCTAAGCTTTTGGCTATAAATAGCGAATAGATCTGCCGGCCGAATGCTCCCTTGCTTGATCTGCTGTTTGGTATAACGACGGGCTATCGGAAAGAGCGCCGGACTCCAGGCATTGCGTGGCGCAGCAAGTCCAGCCTTGCCGTAACACCAGGATACAAAAGCTGCACACCAGGCATGCCCTTTGCCAAGGGCCGTATAGGCCAGATATCCTTCCACACGAGCACCATCATTATTGCCTGTTGCTTCCCTTACACCGATCTCTCCTACGGCGATATCCACAATGCATTCGCGAACGCTCATTATTGGTTCATAATGCTCAGGTCTGGCCCCAATAGCCATAGGCCTGGGCTGATCTCCAACTATCTTCCGCTCTACAGCATGATCGCTAAAATGGCCAAGAAAGAGAATAGCGACAGAAAGAACACCGAAAAATAAAGAATGCATTGTTGCCATGATGTTAATTGATTAAAGTGATAACTAATGTCCTGACGAAAGGACTTAAACGGCTGCCAGAGGAGTTCCTGCAGCCAGTAGCAGCAGTAGATAGCGAGCAATCCCGCCAATATACCGAATAGCAGTACAGACAACATACCGATATCCAATACGCCAGCTGTGGGATCTATGGCCCGGAGCATAAGACCTGCTGAAATAAAAAACAGGCATAGACAAGTGAGCACAATTCCGAGCAGCTGCCTATTTGTTAAAGGCCAATAGATATCCTCGATATCGGTGACCATTTGTTTTTGTAATATTTTCATTTTTAATACTTTTAGATATTTAATAAAAACTTCGCTTTAAAAAGGAGGCACTCCTAATGGAGCACCTCCTACATGCAGATGGTCTATGTTAAGACAAACTCACCCAAATATTGACTACCGGAGGTGGTTACACCATCCCGATGAATATTGAATGTCCAACCAACTATTGTCTTGCCTGTATAGCTGTCGGGCAAGGTTATATCCATTGTTTTATCCAGCCTTGTTGCACCTTCGTAAGCAAAAAAGAGATTATCTGCCTGATCGTATAGGAGCACGAGCACTTGGTCATCATCAAAAGCATTAAAGCGATTGCCGATCGGATCCCAGCTTAATGACAGCACTTTAGGAAAAGCCTCAACAGTCTGTAATCCTACTAAAGAAGCTAATCCTCCACTCGCGATCTTTACCGCAGCATAATCGATGGTAAAGTTGGGATAAGAGCCTACAAAGGCATTGTTGATAAACTGCTGAAACGCCACATTATAACCTGTCTTGTTCCGTTGTTTGCTATCTGAAAAGCCCAGCATCAACACGTCTTTGATGGATTTGAGAAAACTGGTTGTCATCCCAAACTTCATCCGTTGCGCCATCTGATCTTCCGATGCGGCTTTTGAACTCTTTTTTGGGAGCGAACGAACGTAGTCTATACCTCGCCAGGAGCTCCCTACGATACTTCCCACCTTACCCTGGTAGGATCCGTGAATTCCTTTTATGAATCTTGCCATAATATTAATTTTTTAAAATTTTTATCCTATGTGACGCTGCAGGCTGCCACGATACCGATATCATGATGCTAAGGTAGTTCGCAAAGGAAAGGAAAGACGAGAAATGGCGTCATCTGGCGTCATTTGACTTAAAATGCCATTTTCTGCGACAATAAAATTAAATTATTCCAAAAATCGTATGCAGGTCTGCCGCTTATTTGAGGAACAAACAAGGCAATTAAATAGGGAATCGTTTGCCATTAATAGACCGACGCCAGGCTTTTTTTTTGCTCGGCAGGCAAGGAAAGAGTCTAGAAAAAGCAAACAAATAGCAGAGAAAGGGTAAACAAAAAGTATAGCATATGCAAAGAAAAGGCAACTATATAGCAGAGAAATACCAAACCAGACCTAAGCCAATCCCCTAGCAAGACCAAAGGATAAGCAATAAATAAACAAAGAAACATCAGAGAACTGGCAAAGAAATAGCAGAGAAATAGCAATGAATAAGCGACCGAACACCAAAAAATAATCAAAGAATGGGCAATAGACGAACGCAACCTGAACAGAAAAAGGCCAGCTCCTTTTCGAACCAGCCTCACTCAAAAAGGAGACGATCAAATCATCCCATTGTCAATACTTCGCTTGATGGCTTCTTGTAGGTCCTCCTCGCGATAGTAATGCTTGTTGCCCAGATAAATAGGCGTAAGAATCCCACTCTTTACCCAGCGGTTGTAGGTTCGTTCAGAGATTCCTAGTTTTGACACCACAGCCATGCGGGTCATCAGTTCATCAACGTTCCATCCTTTGCTCCTATTTTCTACTGGCAGGATGTGATGTGCTGTACAGGACAGCTTGTCGTTGATTTCTCGTAGCAATTGTACGATTTCATCCAATTGTGACATAAATTATTCCATTGGTCGATACCATGAAATGAGGGGCAGCCATACCCGGTTTTATTTATTATTCTGCTTATAAACTTCGTATTGGTATTTAAAATTAGCTTTATAAGACCTGGTCAGGCCAATAGAACAGCCATTTCTTGGTTTTTTAAAATATAGCTCTTTTGGCCGTACAAGATCAACTTTGGCCAAATTAACCAGGGTATTGATTCGAGGACGAGAAAACATCGTCGAAGGGAGGTTGGCCTGTAATTCCCTGAGACTTCCTTTAAATTGATGCGTATCTTGTTCTAAAAGAATATCTATAATATCGTTGTCAACTTGGGCATAAAAGATTTGGTCAACTTCTATTTCAATCAATTCGTTATTTAGATTTTTCATCATTAGGCTTTTCACATCTCTGCTTTGACGCTCCAATTTCCTATCCACCATATCGATCACATTCTCCATTTTTGATTTCAACGCATTAAAACTAATTTTTTTACTGAAATAGGTATAAATACCAGCCTCATTAGCTTTAAAAATATATTCCGAATGGGCGGAACAGGCGAGCATTACGGGTGGATTAGGAATCAATCTGGCCAATTTGATCCCATCTATATCAGCATCTCCGAGATCCATATCCAGTATCAGAATATCTACTTCATTTTCTTTTAAGTACGCCAAGGCTTCTACGGGTTTTTGAACAATTTTGATTTCATCGTTGATAAAAGGAAGTTCCTTTAATGACATCAAGATATATACCAGTGAGTCGGGGTTATCGTCAACGATCAATAGTCTATAATTCAGCTTATTCATTTTACTTCATTAAAATTGAGTTTCATATTTACAGAAAAAGTATCTTCATTTAAGCTCGTTTCTACCGAAGACAGGTAGTCAACCTGAGCCAGCTTGGCATGCAATAGCGCAAAGCCCGTCCCTGATTTTATGAGATCCCGTTTTGGAGACCAGGTATTTTGACAGGTTACCACAAGCCCCTGATCATTGAGCAATAGCGTATACCGTATAGGATAATCAACAGAAATAAATGCATGCTTTAGACAATTTTCTAACGGGAAAAAGAGCACACCGGTAGGAATATCCGGACACAGTTTACCATCTAATTGCTGATCATAAGCTATAGATCCTTCACCATAGTACATTTTTAGCAGGCGTACAAAGCATTCCAGATGATCCAATTCCTCCAGCAATGGATTGATCTTTGCCGGATGCTCCACCTCAAATAAATAGGCTAAAAATTGGATGATATCCCGTTTTGCTCTTTTGTCTTTGGGTACTTTATTGATGAGCATTTCGCCAAACTTACCGATGAAAATAGTCGCAAGAAAATGTGATGTATATTTCATCCCTACGGCACGATCCCGATATAACTTTAAGTCACTATTAAGCTGTCGTCTTTCCCTGAGCAGACTGATGGCAGCATAACCTAGGCATACAATGCCTGCAAATGCATTCACTGTGACATATCCTGAGATAAGCCGTGCCCGGAATGCCTCATTATCTTCGGGTAAAGTACGATCAAAAAATACGATCTCAAAACGGGGGAGAAAATCATGTACCAAAAAATCTATAAAAGGAATAAAAGTAAAGGTCAAAAAAAGATAGATCATGACATTTGCGGCTATTCTTGTCCATGTTTGATTCCATGCACCAACGATTAAAGAAGAAATGGTAACACAGTAAAATAAATACAAAGCAACTGTAATCATAATCTGCTCAAAGGGAATATGTACATCGTTACGAAAATAATTCACCCCTCCTATAAGCATCAAAAAAATTAGGAAACAAAAAAGATAAAAATACCACAAAACAGCAATACTCTTCATAGTAGAAAAAGGTTTAGAAACATAAATTTACCTATATTTTATTTTTATTCCCATTTGTAACAAAAATGTTCACGATCAAAACAACCCTGACGACCGTTTAGCCTCAATTTGATTAAGGCTTCATGATTATTTTTTTGACCACTATCATCCTTGCTTGGCATTTGCACATTATAGCAATTCAGTTCATGCAAGTAGCTCCAACATTCCCATTTCCAGGGCTTATCCCGTATTACCATAGCTAAAAAATCATATAATTTCTGCATACTGCGATAGATAAAGGAATTTCGATCTTCCCCCAAATTCCTATTGATTTCGTTCCCTAGCATAAGATGATTGCGGCCCTTTAGTGAAAAATGTGTTAGCGGAATGATAGGTATATGTAATAAATAGCCTATTAAAGCTATCCCTACCCGGACATAAATTATATTCTCCAGAAAGTTAACCGCTACTTTTTTGTCCTTTGTGTCCGACACTCCACTATTTCCATCGACGAAAACCAATACATGTTTACCCGATTGAATGCTAGTCCGGATTTTTAGCAATACCTGTACATCGTCACTCATCAGGTACCGATAGTCCAATCCATTGCGCTGCATTTCTTGCCGCATCTGCACGAACTCTTCTTGTTGTGACTGGTAGACGCTTCTATCCATTAAAATATCAAAATGAATCCCACAGTCTGCCATCACGCGAGGAATCTGCGCGTGAAGCCCCAAATGGTATAGACAGATAATTTTTGGCTGTCCAGCTTTCAAAACTTCTGTGTTCGAACAATTCCAAGTTTGCTCCGAACGGAAAGGTCTGGCTCTATGATAAGATTTCCATGTTTCATATAGCTCATAATGGTCTTGCCATGCTATTGCGGGCAAGTAATAATGGATATGCGCCGAAAATAACGCGAACTCCCAGGTTTCGTATTTTTTTGACATTGTTACTCTAAATTGGTTAGTATAGGGAGCGTTCTCCTCATAAAGATGCGCTCCCTATCGGGTATAAGGCTGCATTTTTAGATGGTAAAGATCGGACATCTGTCACCGCTTAAAGCTTGTTCAGCAATAAACGGCAACAGCTGCTCCCAACTTAACAATTGAGTGCTGCCCAGATTCATTTCCATACCTTTCAAAATCTGATCATTTGTTGATTCCATTTCATAGTATCATCTTGTTACACCATTTTCCGGCCCCGGGCTGTACCCTCCCATTGCCAGAAATTTAAAACTCCGTATTGGATCCAATGGCAGCAAAGATGTCAGCAGGGAGAAATGATTTCTAAAAAAACTGTACATATACGGAAAACAGACGGTTACAATACAATTACAGCGCAGACATGTCATTTGCAATTCAAAAACGTCAGTCACATTTCAAATTGGTCATTCACAGCCAGAAATCGGTCATGTACAGTTTTATTTGGCATCAAGTAATTAGACTTCATAAAATCATCTTTTAACTAATTATAAAAAAAGATGAAAAGACCTTACAAACTCACATTTAGTGCAGATTTTAGCGCTATTACTTATCCTCAAAAAACAGTAAGTTACTCCATTCGCAATGCCAAAGAAATGCATTGGCAATCCGCACGTAACCAGATCAGCGAGCAGACCTTTGATGGTCGATATGCTTATCTCTATTATTACGAGTATTGGATCAGCGAAGCGATGGATTTACCTATTGAGATTATTATGCCCGATCTGCATCTGATCTATCCCCTATTGAACGAAGTGCGTATTTCTGGAAAAAGAATAGACCAGGAATTCACCTTCGAGCTGTCCCCAGCAGAAGGGGCCTATTTCTATCTCGCCGCGGGTCAATATCAGTTACAGCTACCTGTTGGTCATCATATTCTCGTTGGTTTTGTTGTCGATGCGGGAATGTTCAGGCCGCCGGCTATCGCTCATTTTCCCTTTATCAAGCACCTGGTTCAAGCAAAAAAAGATGACTCACTGACGACGCTCAAAAGTGTGGGTTTTCGTGTTGGCCCTATTACCATTAAATACCTTTGCATCCTGTTCAATATCCTAAATCCGAACACCCTTGACAACGAGCACATACTACTCAAACACCTAATTTTCCTTGTAGATTTAAGCCGTTTCAAACTTTTACATGCGCCAGATTCTGCACACCCCCTAGCAAAGCGGATCAGACAATTACTTGAAATTATGATCTTACAGCGCGGTGCACAAGCCCTTGTAAAAGAAATCGCCGAGGTCTTTCTCACAGCTCCAGCGCAGCTAAGCCGCGAATACCAAAAGTTTCATAGGATCAGTATTCAGGACGACCGCAACAAGCTTCTACTTGAACATATCCAACAGCTCATCGTCGAGCATGACAAAGTGGGGACTACAGCCCATGAAGTCGGATTTAGTGGCCCGAGTGAAATGAACCGTTTTATCCGAAAAATGACCGGGCTGACCTCTTCCCAGTTTAAACAGCAAGCCGAGCAAAAATTCAAACGCTAAAACCAAAACAAACCTCGATAAACTTAACACATGAAATTTGAAAACAACAAAAAACTAGATTCAAAAACCACCTATGCCATCCTTCAAGACACATATGATGCAGTACCGCTACTGATGAGGCTACTTGCACCAGCGGGCTGGCAGGAAAGTTCCTTTCATCAAGAACTCATGAACTATCGTAAGATATTGTACGATGAATACCTCAGCACCGATGAAAACCGACTAAGCGGATCAGAGCCAATCTTCCATTGTACCAACGATGATATCTCCACAGAGGAAGAGATGAGTCTTGAGCAATATCTATATATCTGCTTCCCACCACTCGACAACGATTACTTGGAGCTCTTTTACATTGTTTCCTCTGTACTCGCCGAAATCACTTTTGTCAGCAATCTCTATCGGGATCATGAAATTGGCATGTACTATTTTGACGAAATAGAATTTGAGGACATCGTAGTCCAATTAGCACATCAGAACGGACAGATCGATAAGGACTGGGCAGAGGTGATGGTATTTGCATTTCCTGCCCCTTATCTGGATGATATGGAAGTTCACTATTGTCTGGAGGTCTTATTTTCCATCTTGATGAAACATGGTTTTCAGCTCGATTACTGGCACAATGACCTGTTAAACATTGTTGATCTGCAGAATATATATCAGGAAATATTATACAGCAATCTAGCATATAAGGAAAAAGAGTTACAGCGCGAAACAATTAAAGAAGATATCCGTGTAGTTCTCAGGGACTACGACAGATCAGTTATTGATCCGCTCGATCTGCCTGCTATCATTGCTATGTTTAACCGTCGGGAAGTATGCCCCATCGTACTCGCCTACCTTCATGTCTATCACGAGTTTCCAAAGGGTTATCCTTATTTATTAACAGATTATCAAGGCTGTTTATAAATCGCCCTTGTCAAACTTGGCTTATCGATTGATCAAATCTGGCCTAACACGAGGGGTACCTTAGGCTGTAATTTAGCATTGTAAACTTAGTAAGCAGATGAACAATACCAAAGGACATATTGACTATCGGGATCTTATTATTGATAAGATCCTTACCCTATTGAGGTGGATGATTAGGATCTGTAAAAGATTACCAGGTTTGATAGTCAGCTTTTGTTTAGTCCATTGGAAAGAAATCGCAGTAACATTTTATGGTTCACTTATGATTGGTCTTTGGCTCTTTGTTGCTCACAACAAGATCATGGATTTTGATCAAAACATAGAAGGCATGCTCCGCCAACCATTTCCAAAAACCTTTGCGATTTTCTTGGCTTATGCTATACCCGCCAGTGAGCTTATTGCCGCCCTATTGATCGGCTACCATCGTACCCGATTAATCGGACTGGGATTTTCAGCACTATTAATGACTGCTTTTACAGCATATGTCGGGCTAGCGATATTACATGTATGGAGTGATAAGCTGCCATGCAATTGTGGTTTGATCATTCAAATCGGCTGGAAAAAACATTTTATATTCAATGTCTTCCTCCTGCTCATTAGTTGTTGGGCCTTTCTATTACAGTGGTGGATATTGAAAACCAAATTTAATACGGATAAAGGAAATAAAATAGATCGCTATAAAATCACCCAGTCGATCCCAATAGTGAGAAACAGAAAAAGGGAAACCCTGCCTAACCTGAAATGTAAGCATAAGCACACGAAAGAATAGCACCGAAAGCAACAGCGGATCTCTGATGCTAGGCTACCAGAGTGAAGGGCGCGTCTGCCAAAAGACATGGATTACCCCTGCTACTTCGTTGAAGGCCACGGACGGAAAACTCAGCAAAAAGCAGGCTAGCATACAAATAAATCAATTACAAACATTTAAAAATTAAGGTTATGAACCTAATTAAATTTATCAAGACAAATGTAATGCCTATTCTAGGATTAGCCATTGCAGCAGGATTATCAACTTGGTCGTTGACATCTGCAAATACCACCAAATATGCCGCTCCAATGGATTGGTATGAAAGACAACCTGATGGTACTTATCAATTACTGTCTGGTGGTCCGACTGACGAACCATCAAATGGTTGTCAGGAAGCTATTACTGAGCTATGTGCCAAAGGTTTTGCACCTGGTACAGCACCATCGGTTATCAATGATGCTACACCAGCAGTAGACCGTTATCATGTAGAACCGTAAGAGTTTTGGTTAACAAATACCCCCCATATAACGCAGTGTTTTATGGGGGGGCATTTGTTACTTTGCGGTCGCTTCCACCGGAAATGGCCAAGTCCATCGGGGATCATTAGGTGGTAATGTAAAGTTCTTTCCGTTCACCGTACGTTCCAAGGTAATATTGGCCCCCTCAATATTTAATCTTCGGAGATCAGACCAACGAATTCCACGGAAGATCAATTCTTTTCTCCGCTCCTCTAAAATCACTTTCAATGCTTCCGCCTGAGATAGTCCTTCAATCGGGACATATTTTCCCCTTTCCCACCGCTTCTCCAAAAGATGATTTAGATCAGACAGTCCTTCTACGATTTTACCATTTCTGACACGACATTCTGCCCGATTTAAAAAGACCTCATCTACTGCCAATCCCGAGAAATAATTGCTTCTGGTCGAGAAGTAGTTATAGCTTCCTCTAAACCGATAACCATTTGGTCTGTTCTCAAAAAACAATTTCTTACGCAGATCAGCTTCGGCATAACTATTATAGAGTTGAGTCGGGATTAGCGCACTCAAAAACGTAGTTGGATAATATTGAAAAGGGGCAGCAAGCATACCACTCCAATAGATCACCTCTGGTTTAATGATTCCTGACTGATTCTTGCCTGTCAACGGTTCTGTCAACGCCATATTTATCAGGTTATAGTCTAATAAGAAATCTGTAATAGCCAAACATGAGTCGGCATATTTCTCCGCTGCAGTATAATCCTGCATCATTAAACACACACGCGATAGCAAGGCATACCCAGCCTGTTTAGAAGGTCTCGTCGGAAAATCGTTATTTACCCTAAGGTTCTGAGTACTTTCCTGCAGATCGCCGGCAATGCGATTATAAGTTTCTGCTACAGTCGATCGCACAAGAACTTCATTGATATCATCTGTCATCCGCAATGGAATTGATTTTTCATTATTTGCCTGCCCCCTGAGATATGGAGGAGCAAATATTTGTGCAAGCTGATAAAATAAATGAGCGCGATGGAATAGTGCCTGCGCCTTCAAATAATTTAAGTCTTCTTGAGAGGCTGTTATACGACTTAGATTACCCAACACTGTATTTGTAGCCAATATCGCACGGTAAGGGTATAGCCAGTCCAATACCTCCACCCCCGCGTATGGTTGTGCAGCCCAAGTATAATAATTCTGCATCTGTGGGCGCAAGTTGGTGTTAAAGTCAACATCCAATAAATAAAAATTGTCCGCTCCCGACTCCCCTAACTGTGGCGTCACCCCTTGACCGTCTGTACCATTCAGATAGGCATCTCTATCCAACAGCGCCTGGAAATGGGCTAATGTAGATGGAATAATCAATGACTCCTTTGGCTTTTCATTTAAAAATTCTTGCTTGCTGCATCCACTCAGTACAAGAGTAATTATCAATAGCTTTATAATTGGTTTCATGTTTTAAAAATTAAAGTGATACATTAAGACCAAGCGCTACCTGCCTAGCTTCTCTTGGTGTATTGTTATAGTAAGGATCAATGGCACGATGATTTGCTTTCCATAGTATCCCCAAATTGCTGAAATACATAAAGGCCCTTACATTTTTTAACTTTCCGAGCTTTGGGATGGAATAGCCAATATTGATGTCATCAAAACGGATATGATCACCACGCTGCACGAGTACTTCAGAATATCTATAAAAATTGTCCCGATTCACATTGGCAGGATAAACAAGGGAAGGAACATTTGTATGCATCTCATCTCCCACTTGTTGCCATCTATTCGCGTAGTCTACATGACCATACCAGTCTCCGGCAAACATATTGGTATAATTGACCGAGTTTGTTCTAAAGTAATAACCTAATTTAAAACTGATACTAAAGGATAGGTCAAATTGTTTATACGTAAATCTATTTCTTATAGCGCCGAAATGCGTTGGCTGGGCAGTCCCAAAAAACACGAGATCTTCCAACGGCGTTTGGTTATATAATGCATTATAGTCTTTAGAAAGATTGCCTGCCGATAGTCCCTGTGGATTACCATTGGTCGGATCAAGTCCTTCCCATTTCAATGCAAATACACTATATAGCGGTTTGCCCACCAGCGGATTCGCCAAGGTAATCGGCAGGTATTGCTGGCTTGTACTCGCAACTGGCAATAAGTACTTTGTTATCTTGGAATTTGTATGGCTATACATCCATACAGTTTCCCAGTTTAGCGCGCCCTTGATATTTTGCGTGCTGATCTGAATATCAACACCATTTCCTTTCATATCGGCCACATTCATATAGACACTTGAGACACCATAGGTAGGATCGACGGGTGTACTTGCCAACAGGTCGGTAGCTTTTTTGCTATACCAATCGATCGTTCCAGCAATACGCTTATTCGGAAGCTCAAAATCAATCCCTATATTCCACTGCTTCACCCTCTCCCAAGAGAGCTTACTATTAGCTATTGTATTGAGATAAGCTGTTGGGAAAGGGTGCGTATTACCACTTGTATTTAATGTAATGGTCGATATCGCATTGGCATTGCGTGCTATATTTCCACTGACACCATAGGTACCTCTAAGCTTAAAGCTGGAAAATAATTTGTTTAACGCTAGATCTTCCTTCGCTATATCCCAGGCCACACCGACAGACCATAATGGTGTACCTTTTTCATTTGTATTGAGGCCGAAGAGATTAGCCTCATCCTTTCGTAAACTAGCGTAAACATCATATCGGTTTTTGTAGCGATAGGATAAATTGCCAAAGTAAGATAGAAAGTTGTCTATTGTGCCATCCTTATAGTCATTGAATGCAATACGCCTCGTTCCCGTTGTTGTTCTCCTTGGAAAATAAGTCAGCAGGTCGACTTGATTGGCCAAAGCTCCATTTTCGGCATTGTAACCTATATTTTGGTAGTTTTCATTCTGGGTCCGAATCGTTCGAATCTCAAATCCGGCCATCACATCCAGTTGATGTACCTGCTTCCAATTTTTGGAATAATTGAGCTGTCCCCGACCTTGGTGGCTGCGCGTGCTACTATAATTCTGCCAGATAACGCCACCCAATGGAAATGGATAGGTAACCAGACCTGTCGTACGATTGATCTGTGCAAGATCATTGATATTGTTTCGTGCATAATAAGAATCTTCGGAAAATAGATCCCGAGCCTTGCCAGACTGATGCTGATATTGATATTGGAGCGACGCCTGCAATCCATCAAGAACTTTATAGTCGGCCGAAACAGCAAAAAGCAAATCCTGCTTATCCATGGAGTGCGTCTCGCGATTTATTTCGTCTAAGGGACGATACGTCCAGTCCAACAAGCGGCCATTACCGACAGTGTCCAAAAATCCTTTTCTGTAATTCAAATAGACAGGTAATGCATTCCCATGATCATCAGCCAAACGTGCATACGGCGATAAAGTATAGGTACCAGAAGGAGCTGTTCCCATGCCATCGTTATTCCCATTTTTATTATTTGTACGGATATAACTGATTGTTGTTTCAAATCCGAGTTGATCGGTTACTTTGAAACGATTGTTGGAACGCAGTGTAAATCGTTGATTGGATGTACCGACCAGCTGACTACGTCCATTATCCAAACCTGTGGAAATATAATACTGCATCCTGTCATTTGCACCGCTGACATTCACAGCATTCTGACTATTCAGTATACCCCGATAAAAATATTTCCGAAGATCCTCTTTCACATCCTGACTCGCCAGTTGCGCTAACTGCGCGTCAAGATCAGGAGCATTCGCAATCATCAGTTCCACTGCATCTGGCAATACAGCAATTCTATTGCCCAAGGTTGTCGGATTCTTATAAGCATCATATCGGCCGTTGTCAAAGAGAAACTTTTCCAGAGCGATACGGTCTGCTGAAGACATTATTTTGCGGTGATCAAGGTCAGGCTTTCCCTTATAGGAAAAGTTACTATTCCAGGAGACTGTAGTCGCTCCTATTTTTCCTTTTTTGCTGGTCAGTACAATAACACCGTTACCAGCACGAGCGCCCCAAATGGAAGCGGCAGCTGCATCTTTAAGCACAGATACGGAAGCAATATCATTGGGATTGATATTTTCCAGATCACCTTCGTAAGGAAAGTTGTCCAGCACAATCAAAGGCTTGGCTTCGGCATTGATGGTACTACGGCCGCGGATCAGAAAAGCATCCTGTGCAGCAGCGTCCCCATGATTGACCAATAATCCCGGAGATAGGTTCTCGATACGCTGGATAATATTGGTACCGACATTCCGATTGATCAGTTCTGTTCCGATCACATCTACACTACCTACAGTCCTTTCTTTGGAAATACGCTGGTATCCTGTATTGATCAGCACCTCCTGCAGTATATTTTCTGCTTTAGCTAATCCAATTTCCATCGTATTGGATACATGCAGGTCAAATGCTATTGTTTTTTGTCCGTACCCTATCCGCGATAAGGTCAGGTTTCCTTTCAGAACGTTTGTTTTAATTTCGAATTTGCCTTTATTATCGGTAGACGCTTTTATTGTTGAATGACCGACAAGTGTAACGGTAACACCTTCGATAGTCTCGTTTATGGAAGAGTCACGTACTATTCCTCTCAATAGACCAAGATTATTTTGGCTATAGCCAAAATTGGCTGATAATAATGATATGATGACGAGAACAAAGTATACTTTGATCCCGCTATTTAGTTTTAGTATAGGGGTCATTATAGGTTATCTTATGTTAGGCTTACTTTTCAGCTGTATTGTTATCCGCAAGGACTAGCACTTCTATTGTTCTTTTCTTTTTTGAAGCCGTCAGACCATAAGGTCTAAGGGCCAGAATGAGCCTATCAAGATTCAGCTGCAGATCTTTATAATAAGGCATAGATACTTTGCCTTTGAAACCCGATTCGTCGATAAAAAGTGGCTGATCCATTTTCCATCGTACCGAAAAATTCAGCAGCTTAATAAAATCGTGATAGTCCTGTGGATGGCCAGAGCTAGTGATGCTCTCCTTAGTGCTACTTCCCTTTAATTTGCTAATAATGATACAGTCCTTGGCGACTAACTTGCGCTCAATTTTGACATCAAACTGAAGGGATAGATCGTTTAAGATTTGTCTCTGCCAGTATGATCTGGAAGTATCCCCGCTGATCAGCTGATAACAGTACATAGCCTCCATACCAGGAAGTTTATCTATTTCCAAAAGCTTGCCATTCGTGATGACCGTTTTGTTATTGGGCTGTTTCAGTGTCCGTAAAAACATGGAAATCGGATCAGCATTGATGTAATTGACGAAGATTTTGTTTTGTGAAATTACCTGCGAGATGATGCTACCAAGCCCATGTTGCCCACTACTGAATGTTGAAACAGCGAAATTGCTGGCATTCGCGGTATCGATAAAATGTGTCAGATAACGGCTGGTGGAGAAATCGAGTCGATCATTTTTCGTAGCAAGCTTAAAAGAGTCTTCCTTGATTGCGCTTTGAATATTTTCACCTGTTGCTTCTGAGCCTGCGGTAATAGCGATTATTTTACCATTTTTGATCCATACCTGATGCGGGATCATTTTATGTGGAAAATACTGTTTCAGATATTCTGTTTTTGTACCCGAGAACAGTTTAATTCCCTGTTTTTTCAGGAAAGTATTTATCCGATCTCGCTCTTCATAACTTGTGGCAAATACCGCCAAATTATCTTTAAATATCGGCTGTAAGCTGTCCAGTTTGTGGATGGACTTGATACAGGGACTGCACCAAGTTGCCCAAAAATCAATAATGATCAGCTTCTTGTCCCGAAATTGATTAAGGCTAAATGAATTAGTTTTTGATGGAGCATTAACGATATCAATTGGTAAATCCCAAAGAGACTCTGGGATGCTATCTCCCACTTTCAACGGTTTGATTAGAAGCCCATCGGCCCCGCTGTCCTTGCGGGGCGTCTGAGCTGATAAACTAAACATAGAAACTAAAGTTGCAAGCAAGAATATCAGGCGAGTCGTCGCCTGCATATATTTAAAGTAATTTAGATTTGATAGAATAGAAAGTACCCTTCCACCCCTATAAAAATTTATCATTTTTTAAGGTATTAATGGTGGTTCAAGCAGTTTCTAATAGACTGTTGGATTGCTAACAATATCCGAGTCCGAGACAAGCTCGAACCACCGAATAAAAAATAAGATTATCTGTACCTCTAGTGCGGTGAAAAATTTCTATAACAAGGTCAATAACATAATGGTCGCTACGCACACTAGTAAAAATCGGATGCTAATATATGGATGATTCTCATCCCATAAAACTATTCTGGCGGACATTTTTTTAGAATCAATGGATCCTTAAAGAATGTCCACTTAATATATGATAAATAGAAAAGGAACCTCCCTTGCTCAATGGTTGAGCGTGAGAAACTACGCGACCATATCCTTAAATAAATAAGGGAGGCCCTATCTAAATATTTTCTGTATTCTTTTAAGCTTATATTCTTCATTCATTTTGGTTTTCAGTTTCTCACGCTGGTACCAATGAATGACAATACAAATATAAGAAAAACAATACTATTATTCCAAATTTGGTATAACAAAATTATTATTTTAAATGTCTATTTGTTTATGGCTGAACAGTACATAGACAAGGAAAACTTAGAAATTATTAGAGAAAGACTTTGGGCTATTTCCAACGAAAAAGAAATTACGCTTGAGGATATCCAAGATCGTACTGGATTTAGTTATAGCCAAGTTTATCGAATTGTTCGCGGAAGTAACAACATGTCAGTAAGTGGCTTAATCGCAGTCTGTAAAGCTTTAGAAATTCAACCCGCAGAAATATTTGATTTCAAGATCAAAATCCCCAAACATTTGCCGTTGAGAAGAGACAGAAAGTCCTAGATCTTTAAAGTTGCGAGATACGCTCTTCACAAAGCCTAACCACTACGTTTTCTAGCTTATCAACTTTACTTATTAATTTTCTCAAATCCTCGGGATCGATATAATAATCGTCCTTATAACGGGCATCGATATAAGCATCGTTTAATATTTTAAACAATCTATTTTCTTCACTGTCCGTGCGTGGATATCTAAAGACATGATAAAGATTTTCCGATATATGCTTAGCATATTTGCGATAAGCTTTAATACGGTGAGTTTTGGGTTTATATCCAGTATAAACTAATAAGACCCCTCCATAAAATTTCTCTGCAGTCTGGTTTAAGATGAACATCACCTCATTTAATGGGTCTTCACGTTCAATCGCATCCGCGAATGCGTTTCGCGTTATTTCCAAAAACCTCGAGCCACTTTTAACCCATTTATTAAAATCTTCAATAGCAAGTTCTTTTAGCTGTTCATTAGTCAAAGGCTTACTTTCGACAAAAGAATATTCTCCGCTATCATAGAGCGTTATCCCTTCTTTGACAATATCGCTAAAAAAGTATTGTCCCCTTTCTAAACCGCTATTGATATAGGATATCGAATGTACAATCGCGCTAACCTCGTTTTTAAACTTCCCTGTACGGTTATCAATCTTACTAGCAATCTCAACTTCTTCACCTTTTTCCTTGTCACATAGAGCCACCAAAATATCGTAATCGCTAATATAGGTATAGGTCGCTCCTTTATCGACATACTCATCCTCTACCCACTTACCATTGGCGTGACTTCCAAACAGAATGATCTTAGCCGGATTCGTGATTTCACAGATAATTCCAACGATTTCAGCTAATTCGTCTTGTTTGTGTTGTGGTAAATGGGATAGTTGGTTCATACCGTAAATTTAAAATAATTTTTGACTAAATGAGTTCTGAAGCCTCATATAACTTCAACGAATCCTCAGTCCTTGAAAAAACAAAATCAGGGGAGGATTTTAATAACAGATTATTATATTTTTTTATTTCGCTCTCTACAGCAATAACGTTTTCGACGATTGAGTCGACTTCAGAAGTAGAAATTAGAATTGCGGCTTTTGTATTTAATGGATAATAAAATTCTAACAGTTCTGTTTCTATCCTTGGGTTACCGAGGTTTGCTTTTGTATTGATAATCGGCTGATCCGAAGTAATAAATTCTATGTTAGAGGTATTCTTCAAAAGAGTTATCTTTAACTTATGAATTAATGCTAGATTTGAAGCTAGAGTTATCGAAAATGTAACCGCAATAAGTTTTAATGAACTCTCAGGAAGCAGCTTAGCTAAGGTAAGATTATCGACAGCTTTTGAATGCATTTGATTAGTCCTCGTATATTGAATACATAAATAAATCAGAGCTTTTACTTTTTCCTCCTTTTTATCGAAAATTGATAGATCTGACAGATTATTTATCGATAATAATTTGTGTCCAAATTTTTCAAACATTGAATGCAAATCTTCTAATGTATTCTTTTTTACGACATTCAATTTTTCTTCCTTTCCCCGAAAGCTAAGATTCTGCCACTGCCGACATGTCTTTGAATATGTCAAAAATAATTTTAGTAGAGATAAATTGCTTTCTCTTGAGTAATCATTGCTCCATTCATTGATTAAATATTTTAAAATTGATTCTTCGCTCTCCGTAAATGAATCAACTTCATAAAAAAAACGTTTTTGGGCTATATTATCCAAATTCGTAGACTTTATTTGACTAGAGTTTTTACGAAAAAAGTAAATTTGATTTTTTTCATTTGCCCAGCTTTTTAAATATTGCTTCCAAACATAATGGTGCTTTTTTTTTACTTCCATATTATAGATAATCAAACATCCAGGAAATTTATTTCCAATATTTTAGCTACGGATGACTAATGCCATCACTTTTTTACTCATCAATCTTTTACTCTTTTATTTGCTTTACTCAACACAAATCCAATCAAGGAAATAACTCCTAGATGCAAAACCACATTTACAATATAATTATATACGGCATATCCTCCTAAAATTGGAATATAAGAAAAAACTTTAGCGAACAACCATGCAATAAAATAAAACACTGGCTCGACAACAAATAAGAGTAAGGCCAAATTACTTATTATTCCATTTTCCTTACTACTGAGAGCTCCAATTGGGATGAGTAACATAAAAACTAAAATTATCCAACTCGATGTCACAAAATGTATCCAATAACTCCGTTCATCTACTACCGTAGTTGTTTCTTTCGCTGATTCATCCTTACCAACGTTCATTTTTTGTTCTTTTTTGAAATTTATAGAAACCAAAAACTCGTAAAATTTATCTCGCCAACTTTTATGATTTAATATTGCTATCCGTTGTGCTTTTAAAGTCATCTTTTCATTTGGGGTTAATGTGCTATCGATCATAATTTTATTAATCAACTCGACTTGTTCAAACTTTCGACTATTATTATAATGTTGGGTAAAATTTAGGGTATTATCTACAATAACCAATAGCGAGATACTGATTAAAATCATCAAAGATTTATGACTAAATTTCTTTTGTCCATCTATAAAGTAGTGAAATACTGAGGATATAAATTCCATTAAGGTTATACGTTTGTCAAATAATCTAATCTCGTTTGTTAGTTTTCATAGTGCATCGAAATTATTAAAATCGCTTTACTCATAACAGTGATGCAAAACATAAGGATTTCTTTTATCTATCAGAGTTTTTCTAACTGATACTGCTTATCTTTCATCCTACATTTCAACTAAAAAATGCTTATTCTCGATTTAGGAACCTCACCCAAAACAATCAGCAAAATATCATTTATCCAAAGGCTAATCTGGTCCTTTTCTTTCTAATCTTCTTTTGGCTTTAAGTCATCCATAGCCAAATTTATAATCTTCATTAGTTCATTTGTATTCTTAGCATCTTGCAATTTTATTAGCAGTTCTTGAAATCGTATAATGTTATCTTCTTTTTTTGATTTCTTTATCAAATGCAATAAAGCTTTCTCTATATAACCCTGAACTGTACCAAACTGCTTGTCCAAAGAACCTAGATGCTTTGAGTACGTTTGTCCTTGCTCCATAAACATAACGTTCTGCATATTGCACAAATGAGCTCCATTTTTATTCCGATCGCAATTAAAAACCATCATTATAAAGCGCTCATATTTAGAGGCTATAATATATGTATTATCCATTTTTTCTTAATTAATGGTCGGGATGTTTCGAAAATTATCCCGACCAATCTTTCTATCTGATTATTAACTCGTATGACACTCTCTACTACAATAATAGCAACCATTTATTTTCCTAAAAGGGAATTGTCTTTTTGCTTCAGCTATTGCAGACTGACACCCCCAAAATTCTCCTAAACAAGTATAATTCTGAATAGGGAAAAACGTACAACCGAGAACATGAACTTCATAATCTCCATTTGCCTGTATATTGTTATTGATATAATACTTTTTCATAAGTTACTTCTCCTTTCTAATTCCTTTAAACTTTCCTCCAGATGTTTTCACATCCATAAATTGTCCTGTCTGTGTATCACGCTTCGTCCATAATCCCGTTGTAGGATTCTGAGATTGCGTACGCCCACCGACGTAACCGTGGCGTCTGTTGTCACCCGATTTGCCATTTCCAGCCATAACTTTTTAGCTTTGAAAATTTTAAACATTGCCAGCAGCAGATCGTATTGACTATCAGTTGTAGCAAATAGCACATATAGATAATCAAAGCGATGAGCTTCGGGCTGAATTACTCCAAGAAATTGCGTGATTTGTCCTACAGGAACCGGTCAGCGTTTACCCCGGTCATGTCTAGAAAAGAGAAGGTATAAATACGGTTTCCCGTAAAAAATTTTGATTATGCAAAACAAAAAGCTTTATTTTGCGTTCAAATAAAAAAACATACACTTCATTCAACCTTTCTAGGCATGAATGATACAAAAATTAAAGAGTTAAGAGGTGAGAGACTTAGCTCTTTTTTCTTTATATCATCTCCCACATCTATCCATATCTCATTTTCATACTACTAATTATTTTATTATTAACCCATCAGTTACAAACAAAAATACTAAAATTTAAATCATCAACATCTCAAAAGGTAATGGAAGTTTTCCACATTTCTAAGTTTTACCCTTAACAATAAGTCATTGAATAACTAGGAAGTAGAATTTAATACTGTTTTATCATTGCTATCTTCTCTCCCACTCAACATCAATATTATACTTATCTAAAATTTTTTTAAGCTTTTCATCATCAATAAATTGCTCATAAAATTCATCTTCATCAATAATCTGTTGAAAGAGCTTAGCAGTTAATCCTAATGAAAACGCTAAATCTATATTTTTATAAAACTCGCGATAGTTCTTTATTCCCGCATTTAATTCAGCCAAAGTTGTTGTCGCCATTAGGTGTTGGGGGTCGAGATCTAATGCACGATAAACTGATTCAAAACTTTCCTCATAAAGTCCTAAAACACGTAAAACATTCGCATAACCATTCCAAATGTCTGCATTTTCAGGCTCTTCTTTTATAGCTTTCTTATAATATTCTACAGATTTTTTATACTCCTTCTTCCTTAGTGAAATAACACCAAGCATAGCAAATGAATCCCCCAGGTTCATGCCTTTATTAATTTGTTTTTCATAAAGATTTTGAGCCTGATCAATTTCCCCCAACTTATACAATGCATGCGCTTTAAAATACTCTATAAAATCTTCAAATTGAGGACTCAATTCCTCAGCTTTAAGAAGTATATCTAATGCCTCTTTATATTGTTCTGTGCTAAAATATGCTAATCCCAAATTTAAATATGCATTAACAAAATGTGGTGCTAGATTAATTGCTTCTTTTAATAACTTAACCCTTTCCTCTAAACTTTCTGTCTTCATCGCAGATTCCATTAATGAACTCGCCTTTTTTATACTATCTAAGACAACCCCCTCATTATCATCGACTATACCTACAGTGAGCTCTTCAAAAAGCTCTAAATAATCTGTATTTGTAATCGATTGACTTAGAACATCTCCAGTTTTATGATGAATTCTAATTTCTTCCTGCATCTCTAGCTCTGGTTCAGAATGAACAACAAAGATCTTTTCAATTGAGTAATCCTTATTCTTTTTATGTTCCAATTTTTCATTCAAGATCCTTAATGCAGCATTTTTTGCATTTGCTTCCCTTGGCTTGTCTTTTGCTTTTGTAAAATAGGGAATTCTAGAAAGCACCACATTTATTTTAGGTATCTCATTTCGTAATGAATTCGAGGGAATAGCTAAGGAACAAAGTACTTGACCTATCCCATCCAGATTTTCCATGTTATTCGCTGCAAATAAGACAACCTCATCTGCCATAATCGACATCGTGACACCTGCGATATCTGTAATCCCCGTCCGAGAGTCTATCAATAATACATCTGGCGCCAGTTGCTTTTCAATCTGTAACTTGAGATTATAAAAGAAATCCACGCCCAAACTATCTTTTTCGTAAAAAAGCTTGGTCCAGTTTATATGGGATAGTTTTTTCCAATATTCTTCACGCGATGTATCTCCAGCAGCAATCAGAGAGATCTTTCCTCCACCATCATTAAATGAATTTACTTTAGTAACATAATGTGAAATATTTTCGGGAACAACGTTCTCAGATGTAAACTTGTGAATATAATCCACCAAGCCTCTTTTTATCCCTTTTTTCCCTATACTATCGCTAAACTTGATATGCAATCCCGGAGCCTCTAGGTCAAAATCAAGCATACAGACTTTCTTGCCAAACTCTGCCAATCTATTGGCAATATTGGCCAAAGCCAAGGAACGCCCTACACCACCTTTATACGAATAAAAAGTTATCGTTTTCATATTAACAGCCTATAGCAAATAATGTTCCTCTTTCGGAGACTCTTTCTTTAAAGGAATCAGTTTGTGAAGAATTAATAAATTTAAAAAGCGAAGTACTTAATACTGCCAATGAGCTTTGTTTTTTCTCTTTTGGACTAGACATTACTAGGTCATATTTGACATTGAGCAGATCTTGGTCTAAATTCAAAAACTCAGATAGCTCACGTATCATATTTTTTGATAGCGCTCTTTTTCTATTCATTACTTCAGAAACAATCCCACTACTCCCGATATAGGGCAGGAGATCTTTCTGCTTAAGTCCCATATAACTCATCTTAAGCTTAATGATCTCAATAGGATGACCTACCTGAATGTCTGTCACATCATTTTCGTAGGCTTCGATCCAATCTGAAAGCTGTTCAAATTGTTTCATGAGATCTTCATTTTCTCCGAAATCTGCGCGATCGCCGATTTCTTCCAACTTGGCTACTGCCAGGTTGTAATCCTCCTCATTTTTAAACATTTTCTTTTTCATCACTTTCATTTAAAACATTTCTACTGTGTACTGTTTATTCAGCTTACAAAGTTTTGTATATTCTGCATGGGTACCAATCCATTTTATATAGATAATACCATCTTTAAGCTTTTCGTGAAATTGATATTTAATTATAATCCGTAAATTATTACCTCTGATATCAATGACAGCTCGCCCAGTCATTCCTAAAATATCCACTGCTTTAGCCCCAAAGGATTCTACAATATCCTGAGGTTTTTTCCAAGTCTGTGATTTCACAATAGACACCCAAGCTTCAAGAGCTTCCTTCTCTCTCGGATTAGTTTTGATATAACTATCAATAGAAGTAGTTTTTATAATTCTCACCATACTGAAATACCGATCAATAGTGTTGCTCTCTAACACAAAGGTAATAATAAAAAACTCTCAAAAAGAGAGTTTTTTATTATTTTTAAATTTTACGTATTAATCATTCCATAAAGATACAGTCAACAATTACTTTATGCCTGCTGTCCACTAACCCGATTAGATGCCAGCTTTAAATTAAACTGTTGTTTTAATTCATTGACCAATGTTAAAGCTGTCGTCAAGTCTGTCGCATTTTGGGAAATAATATCGGCCACAGCTCCAGACTGTTTCATTATACCAGCGGTATTGACATCCGCTACATTTTTTGATGTTATTATCGTTTGCCATTCACCAGCAATGTTATGCGAAATTTTCTGAGTATAGATATTATTGTTACCTGTCGATCTATACGGCTTGTAATAACGTGTCGCAACAAGATTAGCCATCTCAACTTTCAATGTACCGGCTACTCCAATTGGAAGGCCAATAATACTAGCTGCTATGGTATCATTTGTTATATTATATAAACCAGAGATACTGAAGGTATCATGATTTGCATCACCTATATTCTCTCCTACGATTAAATTCCGCCTAAAGCTTACCGATTGGGACAATTTAAAATTTGGGGTATTGAACAGAGCTGTCAAAGTCGCTTGAGAATCCAAGCAAATACGATTGCCACTCCCCCAGTAATTATTGGTATCGAATGTACCTGATTCCAATAAATAGCCACCTGCTTTCAGTGAGTTGTAAAACGTGTTTCCATCAATTTCATTACCATAGCTTTTGGAGAGAGTATTCGTGCTTGAGTCCAATACGATACAGGCAACTGGTGCCACTGTGGCTACTCCCCACCGATTAAAGATATTGCCCTGGATTTTGGAATTCGTCACTCCCTCGGACAAGATGGAAGATCCGGAACTGGTCGTGAAATTATTGTTGCTAATAATTGTTTTATCAATCCGATCCGCATGAACAGCACCTTTGGAATTATAAGGCGGGTTGGTTCCGGTATCGGAATACCGCTGTGCATGATCGACATTATTCGATGTAATGTTGCTATTAATAATATGACCTCCTTTAACAAAATAACCTAAGAGTGTGTAATCAATATTACTGGCGACAAGACTATTGACAAGATTACCCATAAAGAATGTGTTAAAGCTATCGCTAAAATTGCCAATGATATCAAATCCATAGCCGTCAGTTGTCTTATTATTGATCAATGCAAAATTGTCCCGATTGGCATTGCCACTATCAAATGAGTGGAAGAAATTGTTCCATATGCGATAACCTCTGGCACTGCCACCATATTTACCCAAGGTATTGAATTGTTTAAATACCATGGCATTATGACCACCACTAAACGTATTGTGCTTTACGGTTACCTGACGTCCCCAAAATTCAAGATGGGTCTCTGCATTGCCAAAGTCACAACCCTCGATCACCGCATCAATGTTATTTTCTAGATCATCTTTCCATGGATCGCCGGAATTGGGGTATTCATCAACCCTTTTGAACAGTATGGCCACAGAATTTGCGACACTAACCGATCTACCTCTAATAGCCACATCTTTAAATGTCGTTCCCTGTGAATAATTCCTAATGGTATATAAATTGGCGGAGGTTGCCATCAATTCGATACAAGACTTAATATAGGAATTGCTGCCCTGCTCACTGACGACCCCACCGCCTATGCTATTATGTGGTATGTTTAGCGTCTGTGATGTATAAAACTTTTTCCCTGGAAGACTGATACATTTCCCTTTGCCCGCACAATAGTTTAAGACATTTTGTATATACAGATAATCATCAGGATGTGGGGGTTGCCCACCTGCTTCAACACCTTTGGCACCAAAATATAGGACATTCACATTACCAACGAAATTATGGATCAATTTAATTCCTCCAGTTGCAATTACGCTGCCGCCATCGTCTGCGCTTGGATCGCTTGGAGCGAGGTAGTAAATAATAGGTGCTGGAGTATCGCCTTTTTTGTAATAGCCGAGTAACTTTACGCCAGAATAGATTGGTGTGGTTCCTTGTAGTCCTGCAATTTCCTCCGCGGAAAGAGCCCTCATCTCCTGCATCGTGTTTTTAATTAAAAGCTGATTTGCCATTTTCTTTTCTTTAAAGTGTATAGCAAAAGTAAGCGGGTAAGTAGGGTTAGCTAAGGAAAAGAAGCGGTATCTAAGCGGTATTCCGGAGGTACCGAAAAGTTTTATTCCAAAATTCACTTACCGTATTGATATAGAAGTAAAAACCAAGACGAAGAATACAAAATCAGCCCGCAAGCACACCCTAAAATATTTCCCAATGATTTATTTTATATATCTTAAAAACTTTAATTTTCAACACAAAAGAACAACAATTCTATAAATTTTATTCATTTAAAATTGCTTTAAAAATACCATTAGCGTTTATTTTATTTATCTCACTTATATTAAAAAACAATAAACAATTAATAATCAAAAAGTAAACAACATTATAAATACAAACAATCATTATTCAGAAAATTACACCTGCTGAAAAATTCGCCACACACAAATATTTATCTTAAAGAAACTTTAAGAAATCAACAATACATGCAACTTAAAAATTTCAAAAAAACTCAATAAATCATAAAATACACTACACAAAAGTGTAGAATTAACCCTAAAGAATATTTTAATAAAAATATTATCGTAAATTTAATAAAAAGTAACACGATTTTCAATAAATAATTATCACCGAAAGCAATAACCAAGATATAATAATCTTTGTACTTATAACCAATTTAATATAACAAAAAGCTATCAAATAAGGTCGGAACTAAAATGATTAGTTTCAATTAATTATAAGCTTATAGGTGGATTCTCGAAAAACCTTAAAAGAGTAGAGAATAAAATCAAATAAATTTGTTATGAAAAAAAAGTTTAGAATTAACATGGAAGAAGTTCAACAACTTCGTGCGGCTATCAATGAAATTGATAGTGAACTAGTTAAATCTGCTGTTGAGAAGATTTATGGTGGTGCTTCTGACGGAGATCCTGTGGTTGATCCCTGGGCGAAAGTTCATGGAGACGCTACCTGGAGTAAAGCCTAATGATTTTGCAAGACCTCTTTTCAGAAGAGGTCTTGCTAATTAAATTCTACTAAATCGTTCGTTCCAGCTAATCCCTAAAATATGTGATCTAAAGGGCGTTTTTCTCTTTTTCGTAACTATTAATATAACCTGCTTTATTACAAGGACTCCGTAACGATCAATATCAGTTTATATATATTAATAACTATCTCGAAATGAACAAACAGCAATGTAAATCCTTAATTATTAAAATTGCGAGCAGATGCAATCTGAATTGCACTTATTGCTATATGTATAACATGGGGGATCTGAGTTACAAAAAACAACCAAAGGTAATGTCAAGCGATACAGTTGGTGCATTAATTGAGAATGTTCTGGCCCATTGCAGAAAACATCAAATAAAAGAATTCATATTTGGTTTCCATGGAGGAGAGCCATTATTGGCTGGAAAAGCTTTTATTCGGGGATTTGTAAAGAAATGCCTCCAGAAATTCAAAAATGAACAGATAAAATTATATTTCTCCATCCAGACTAACGGAACCCTCTTAACGGATGACTGGTGTAAGTTATTAAGCGACCTGAATGTACATATAGGTATTAGCATAGATGGTAATAAGGTTGAAAATGACAAACATAGAGTAGATCATGCTGGGCATGGTTCATATGACAAAGTAGTAACAGGAATCGAAAACTTAAAAAAATTCAGCACATTTAATAAACAGGTTGAGATTCTGAGTGTTATCAACATAAATGTAGATCCCATAGAATGCTATTCCCATATGAAAAGCTTAGGTGTAAAGAAATTAGATTTTCTTCTACCATATTATACTTATGATAGCTTTGGAATAAAGCCATCTTTGATAAATGAGCATCAAACAATTAATACAACTTATGGAGATTGGTTGATAAAACTATTCAATTATTGGATAAAGGAAGCTCCCAATGAGCGAATTAATATACGTCTCTTTGACGGAATCATATCTTCTATATTAGGATCCGAATTTCCAGTAGACTTTCTTGGAGAATATTATAATGAACTTCTTGTTATAGAGACAGACGGTGGGATTGAAGCAGTGGATGCACTCAAAATTTGTGGTGATGAATTTACAAAAACCGGAAAGAATATAAGAAGGGATTCAATAGACGGTGCGTTAAAAACCAAACTGGCGAACCTCTATCTTATGAGCCACCAGAAGCTTTGTAAAAGATGTCAATGCTGTCCGGTGAAAGATATTTGTGGTGGAGGGTATTTACCTCATCGGTATTTTAGTGAAAACGGGTTCAATAATCCAACTATTTTCTGTCATGACCTGTTAAAGCTAATTACCCATATCCAAACCTTTCTTATTGGCAAAATCCCCGGCAGATTACTTGAATCGTTAACAATCAGTGCACTTTCATATGAAAAGGCATTGCAATTAATTGAACAGAATGAATTTTCTGCCATAGATGACCATAGTTCTGAACTTGAAAGTTTTAATGTTAAACCTAAGCAATATGATGTTAAAATGTAATACTGTAGTAGTTAAGATAGCAAGTCGCTGTAATCTTAATTGCACCTATTGTTATATGTATAACATGGGAGATGAGACCTATCATTTTCAACCTAAACGAATGTCAATGGATACCGTACAAGAATTGATGAACCAAATATTGGTTCACTGTCAGACCCATGACGTTAAAAAGTTTACGATTGTCTTACATGGAGGGGAACCTCTCCTTGCCGGAGAAAAGTTTTTCAAAAACTTCATGAGTGCTGTTAGGAAGACTTTATCCTCCATTGAGGTAAAAACAGTCCTACAAACAAATGGCACACTCATAAACGAATCCTGGTGCCAAACTTTATCTGAATTGGGAATAAATGTCGGCGTAAGCTTGGATGGCACCCAAGAATCAAATGATAGGCATAGGATAGACCATGCTGGAAAGGGATCCTACAACCACATTATAAAAGGATTAAAAACACTACAAAATTCAAAATTTGTAAAAAATAAACCAGGCATACTCTGTGTAATTGATGTCCAAAATTCACCTATTGGTGTATATGAACATTTTAAAGCTCTCGGCATCGAATCAGCCGATTTTCTCCTGCCAGAAACAACCTATGAAAAATTTCCATCAGGCAAAGAAAATTTTTCTCAAACCTCCTATGGAGATTGGCTCATAGCCCTGTTTGACAAATGGTTTTACGACAGTTCTACAAATAGAATTAAAAAAATCCGATTTTTTGATCAAATCATACACATGTTATTAGGTGGAATTGTTTCATCAGATTCTATCGGCGATCTAAACAACCAGGTACTAGTCATTGAGACTGACGGCGGGATTGAAGCCGTAGATGCTCTCAAAGTATGTGGGGACGGTTTCACCAAATGTGGCGCCAATGTATCGAGCCATACCTTTGATCAGGCCATCGATACAGAATTAGCGAATTTGTATCATTTAAGTCATACGATGCTGTGCGCAAAATGCGCTGTTTGCCCAATTAGAGATATATGTGGTGGTGGATATCTACCTCATAGATTCAGTATAGAAAATGGTTTTGATAATCCGTCAGTTTACTGCCATGATCTAATAAAATTGATTACACATATTCAAAACCAGCTTTTAAAAAGTATTCCAAAACATTTAGTCGACTCCATGGAGATAGAACCTATGAAATTTGATGAGATAATGGAATTTGTAAGTCAAGAATATACACACGAGAATGAACTCGAAGGTAAATATCTGGAATCATTTAAACAAAAATTAAGGTAATTTATGAAATTCCCATTTGTTCGCCAATTAGACTCTATAGATTGCGGGCCAAGTTGTTTAAGCATGTTATCTATATATTATGGGAATAAAATCCCTTCCAGCTATCTCCGGGAAAAGAGTATGCTTAACCGGATAGGTATATCTGCATATGATCTTATGAGGTTAGGCGATCTTATCGGTTTTGAATCTAAATGTGTAAAATTGGATTACGACCAGCTATATAAATCAAAATGCCTTCCTGCAATATGCCATGTCAATAATAATCACTATGTAATTGTAATAAAAATAGAAAATGACAGAGTACAAATAGCGGATCCAAGCTGCGGAATTTTATACTATAAAAAAAATGATTTTATAAATATCTGGTATTCAAAAATAGAAAATTATGGTACCGCAATTCTACTGAGCCCAACTGAATTGTTTTTCCAAACAGATCAGAATCTTAACACTTCGAAAAAACTCAAGGTATTCAACTTCATCAGGCAGTATACTAAAAAATATGGTAAATATATTGGCCTTATCTTTCTAAGTTTTATCATATCGAGTCTTCTTCAGATCACATTCCCATTTATTTTACAATTGACGATTGACAATGGAATAATAACCAAAAATCTACAGCTAATAAATCAGCTATTAATCAGTCTTTTTGTTCTTTACATAGCCACCTCAATAACTTCATTTGTTAGGTCATGGATTACAATTCAAGTGAGCAGCAGGGTGAATATTGAAATAATTTCAGATTTTTTGGCTAGGATCATGCTGTTGCCAGCAAAATTCTTTGACAACAGAATTGCTGGTGACCTAATTCAGCGCATCAGAGATTATCAAAAGGTGGAGAATCTAATAAATGAAGGACTCTTAAAATTCATACTTGCCCTTCTGAATGTTGTTGTTTTGACTATATTAATATTTCAATATAATAAGACAATCTTCGCTATTTTTTTTATAACCACCATTTGTGAATTAACCTGGTTTTTATTCTTCAAATCAAAACTAAAAGTTTATGAAAATTTAAGGTTCAATTATCTCTCGCAAGATCAAAATAAACTCATGGAGATCATCAGAGGAATGAATGATATAAAACAATATGGTATAGAAAATCTCAAAAATAAGGAATGGTTGAATATTCAAACTAAGCTGTTTTTCTTAAATAAAAACAATCTTACTTTAAATCAATACTTAAAAGGAGGCTCTGATTTTTTTTCCTACTTAAGAACAATACTGATAATATACTTTTGTGCTTTAAATATTATTTCCGGCAACCTTACCTTAGGCATTATGACCTCTATTTTATTTATAACAAGCCAGTTAAATGCACCAATTTCTCAAATTATATCATTTTTTATTTCTTATGAATATTCGAAACTTGCAATTGCCAGACTGGAGACGGTTCAAGCTTCTGTCGGCGCCAAAAATACGACCATGGGGTGTCAAAATTTTGACCGCACAAATATAGAAAATTCAGATATTATCGTTCGTAATTTAAGCTTTGCCTATCAAAAGGATAATTTAATATTAGAAGATTTGAGTTTTGATATCCCGCATAACAAAGTAACAGCTATTGTTGGTGAAAGTGGCAGTGGTAAAACGACACTAGTTAAAATATTATCCGGACTCTATGACGTAGAAGATGGAATGATTTCTATAGGGAACACAATACTAACCGGAAATAACTTAGAGAACTGGAGATCAAAATGTGGTGTAGTTCTGCAAGATGGATTTATATTTCCAAATTCAGTTCTATATAATATCTGCTTGACGGAAGAAGATATTGACAGAACAAGACTAACCTACGCCCTCCGGGTAGCAAATGCGGGTTCTTTCATACAAAGGCTCCCTGTAGGTTTAGATACTAAAATTGGAATAGACGGTATCAATTTGAGTCAGGGGCAGAAGCAACGAATCCTGATCGCTAGGGCTGTTTATAAAAAACCAAATTTTCTATTTTTTGATGAAGCGACAAATTCATTAGATGCCGAGAACGAAAATATTGTCATTAATAACATTAATAGTATGTCCGAAAACCAAACGCTGATTATTGTAGCGCATCGATTGAGTACTGTTAAAAATGCTGATCAAATACTGGTGTTTGATAAGGGTAGAATAATTGAAAGTGGCACACACTCAGAATTAGTAAACGTAAATGGAAGATATTTCAATCTGGTCAAAAACCAGCTCCAATTAGATGAATACTAACATTAAATATCATTTTATGCTAGAAAAACAGATTGGGAGCATCCCTCCTAAATTATTCATTAATTCAATACTGGCTTTGTTTGCTATTATTGTACTCATCCTAGTTATAATTTTCACGGTAAAACTTCCCTCAGCAATTGAAGGCAAGATCGAATCGTTTCTGCATATTAATGGATCTTACTCTATGGTGTTAAATCTAGGAAACAGCAATCTTAATAAGACAAAGGAAATTTTAAAATGCGATGAAATACCTTTGGTAAATCTATATCTTGATAAACGAAAAATAGAGTTGCATAATGTTGAATTAGTTAATCGCAATAAGCGTTCAAATTGCTTGGAAATACGATTCTCCGATAAGCTAGTTAACCTAGATCATTTTAAAAAAAATCTGAAGGCTGAGTTAGTATTTACTAATCAAAATCTTGCCGACCACCTGATCGGATCTTATAGATAAATTATGAGACAACACTCAATTTTATATCATGGATCTCCAAGAGATCTAGATATTCTAATTCCATCTCCTTTACTCTATGCTTCCCATAAACTTGAATTTGCGCTTCCATTTTGTCTCACTGTTGAAAAAGAAAATATTATTAGTTCCTGGAACCTACATCTGGATGATAAAGAGTTATCACTTGAACTAGATGACTCCCATTTAAATACGGATGTCGGCGGATGGATATATGTAATAGATTCAAACAGTTTTGTAAAGATAAACGAGTATGAATGGGTGTCCCATACCAGTGTGAACTTTCTCAAAAAAATTAAAGTAAGTTCAACCATGATAAAGAAAATCTGGGGACAGTAACTTGTAATAAAGACTATGTATAAGGTGAAAAATATAATTTCCTGTTTTTGCTTTCTATTGTTTGCAAATCTTTTGTTTGGACAAAAATCAAACGGCAGCAAAGTGATTGTTGGAAAAGTAGGTGCGTTATCAGACTCCTCACACTTTAAAGGTATTGAAAATGTAACTATAAAATTGATGCTAGACAGTGGCCTATCGGCGATAAGTAGTACCGAATCAAATCAAAATGGCATCTTTAAACTATCAATCGATTCTCTAAGACGCATTCAATCAAATAAGATAAAAATTGAATTTTCTCATTTATTATATCATACTAAAAGAATTGAGATTAACAATCAATTCTCCGACACATTGACGCTTGACAAAATAATACTCGATCCAAATTCTTTGAGTATTGATACAGTAAATGTCTTCTTTGAAAAAAAAGACATTGAACTATTAAATGGAAAAATTATCATGAATATTTCAAAATCTGCTGAATTAAACTCATTGAATGCATCTGATTTACTACGGCGGGTTCCAGGGGTGATGATCGATGGATCAAGTATTTCGATGATGGCAAGAACAGGTGTTTTGTTACTTGTTGATGGAAAAAAAATTGCCACTGATACGCAACAAGCATTAAACCTAATTCAGAGTATGCCCTCGAATAGTATTGAAAAAATTGAAATAATATCTAACCCACCTGCAAAATATGATGCAGATGGATATGGTGGAATTATCAATATTATTAGAAAGAAGAGTTTAGCGGAAGGTCTTGTGGGTAATTTTAACTGGGTACTGCAGCAGGGTGATTATTTTAAAACTACGCCAGGTCTAAATTTAGATTTTAACAAAAATAAACTAAAAGCTACATTCATAATCAATACGCCTTACAATAAAAGTGGTCAATCGTATGTTAATAATAGAATTTTACCGTATGATCAGTCCCTCAATCAAGACATGGAAATAGTTTCAACGTCAAAGGGGTTAAACACTCTTCTTAACACAACGTACGAAATAGATTCCAATAGTACTTTGGGATTAAGTATTGGCCTGAACAAATTTAAAAACAACCTTAACTTCGATGGTATAACAACGCTCATCAAGAAAGAAAAACAGCAGCCCGATACCCTTGAAAGGTCGATAATTGAAGATAAGACATATACTACAACCTCCTTTAATATTGATTATAATAAAAAGAGAAAACGTGGAGGCCTAAATATATTAGGAAGTTATATCTTATATAAAAATGATCAGAAAACTGGTTATTCCACTTTGGATAGAAATGAGCAAATAGGGCATTCGTACTTTAATATTCTAAATCCTACAAAAATCGAGATAAAAACATTTCAGGTGAATATGGATCAGAATATTTTAGGTGGAGAACTTAATTTTGGGAGTAAATTTAGTAATATAACTTCTAAAAATAATTTTGCAAAAGACTCACTCATAAATGGGAGCTGGTCGAATATAGCGAATCAAACAAGTAATTTCAGATATAACGAGTCCAATATTGCCTTATATTCCAGCTTTTCTAAATCAATAGACACAACTCTTTCTGCCGAATTAGGGTTGCGGTATGAACACACGTATTCAGAAGGAAAACTCATAGCCTCAATAAATGATGTTTTTAAGAATAATTATGGCATGCTGTTTCCGAATTTAAGCATCACAAAGAAAATAAGACGTAATAAAGATTTAATTAAATTTTCGATTGGAAGGAGGATAACAAGACCAAATTATAAAGATTTAAATCCTTTTCTTTTTTATATAGACCAATACGACTATTCAAGCGGAAACCCCTATTTAAAACCGAGTACTGCTACAACGATTGATTTCATTTACTTACTAAAAGGACGAATTATGCTCTTCTTAGGTTATTTAGATTCTAAAAATGAATTTCAAAAGATAATCGAGCAGGATGAGACTACAGGAATTGCTATTGAGAAATATGAAAACCTAGCAAAATATAGAGCATTCAGCTTCAATTCTACAGTTCCATTAAATATAAATAAATGGTGGGAGATGTATAATGTATTTAATATTTCTTACAGAAACTATATGTCAACGTTTGGTGATAATAGAGGCACTCTTATTCAATTTTTCACCGAGCAATCTTTTAAATTACCAAAAGGAATAAGTAGTTATATTTCTTTCAACTATGCTGCAGCAAGCGCTTTTGGTTTATATAAAATTGACCCGTACTGGCTAATAAATATAGGTGCTAGCAAAAAGCTGAGTAAAAACATGGATCTTAAATTTAGTATTACGGATCTATTTAAATCAAATGATCGGCTTACAACCGTAAAGATTTTGAATATTGATCAAAAAACTCGAAATATCTACGAAGGAAGAATTTTTCAATTAAGCTTTTCATATAAATTTGGAAACAAAAATCTGAAAACTCGAGAAGGCAAAACAAATAGTAGTGAAGAACGGAGTAGATTATAATATCTGGGATATTCGTAAAACTAGACAATTAATACGTATATCTTAAAAAGCGAAGAAACAAAATAGCACTACCAGGAGATAACGGGTAACATCCTAAGCCGAAGGTTTAAAGCTGTACAAACATAAACTGGAATTGCAACAATAAAATGGACACCTAGTTAAGCTGCAATATTTTGTTTATTTATTTTTCTAGTAAACTCCTCTGGTGATAAGTACCCTAAGGCAGAATGTTGCCTTTTTCGGTTGTACCAAGTCTCAATATATTCAAAGACAATAAGCGCAGCTTGCTCCCTGTGAGCGAATTTATGCTGATATATACATTCCGCTTTCAGTGTCTTGAAAAAACTTTCAGCGACAGCATTATCCCAGCAATTTCCCTTTCTACTCATGCTTCTTATGATGAGTGGATTTTTTTCCACCATAGAGCTGAACTCATGACAGGCATACTGTACGCCACGATCGGAATGGAATATTAGTTTCTGGGTGATTGGCCTTGCTTTTTGTGCCATTTTAAAAGCAGAAATCACCGTATCTACCGCATTCATAGTCTCACTTAAAGTCCATCCAATTACTTTTCGATCTCCCAGATCGATTACAGTTGTCAGATACAACCATCCCTGCTGCGTTTTGATGTAAGTGATGTCTGATACCCATACTGCACCAAGTGTTCCCGGTTTAAAATCACGGTCCAATATATTCTCCGGTACCGAAAACTTATGGGTGGAGTCTGTGGTCACCTTAAATTTTTTCTTGACAATACTTCTTAACCCGGCCTTTCTCATCAGTTTGGCTACCCTCACTCTGGATATTTTAATATTCTTTTTGTGTAGTTCTCTGGTAATACGCGGACTGCCGTAAGTATTTTTACTTCTTATAAATGCATCCTGGATTTCCATAGTAATCTGTTGGTTTTCAATACTTCTATTTGAAGGGATACCCTTTAAAAAGTTGTAGTAGCCCGCTCTGCTCACCTTGAACACCTGACACATCTTCTCGACTGAAAATATTTCCCTATTGTCCCTTATGAACCTGAATATTTGGTGTCGCTCTTGGAGAAGATGCTTACAGCCTTCTTTAATATATCCCGTTCCATCTGTGTCTCCCGAAGTTCTTTTCTTAATCGTGCTAACTCCTGTTCACTCTCACTCAAGATAACTTTTCCATTCCCAGAGAAACTACTTCCTTGTTTTACAGAATGTTCCTTTCGCCACCTATACAATAATGCTGGGCTAATAGCCAATTCCCTGGCCAGCGCGCTAAGGTCGCTACGCGTGTTGCTCAGTTCAACGCTCATCAGTTTGAACTCTTTGGTATAAACTTTTCTTTCTCTTGACATAAGTCTGTTAAGTTATTAAATTCTCTTAACTTAATGTCCAGTCAAATGTAGCAACTTCAAGATATTTTTCTCATCATAAATAATATCACGCATCTCCTTAGCTTCATCTCCTTTTGGTAAATGATCCATTAATCGCTTCCGAATCCCTTTGTAGTAAATGTTATACTTTTCTTCGGGATTCTCCAGTTGTTTACCAACTAACTCACGTAGTTCGTCGATTTCCCTCAAGCTTCCAGATTCACCATCGATAGTTAATTGCTTGCCTTTTTTCTCATGTGCACGCCGCAATAATTCCAGACGCTCTAAATCTGCTTGACTGACAGCTTCGTCCTGTTGTGCTTTCTTTTTATTATTATTCTCCATAAAATAGTTTATTAATTGATTTCAAATACAGCTTTTATTTTTTCACTTACAACTCGTACACTATCTTCATTCCAAGCAATCGGATTCAATCGAGATACTGCAATCTTATAGTCAGGATAGAACTCTTTGAAGGCTGCATGATAATTTTTATCGTAAAGTTCCTTTTGATACCATTTATAAAATGAATACACCAACGACGGATGGATTTCTTTGTCCTTAGCAAATCGCTCGACCACGTAAGCATTTTTTATGTAGGTCTTTATATAATCAAAATCCGCCTTGGGCAAAAAATAATCCCGAGCAAAAGCGTTCGCTTTCTCCTCAATTAAAAACAGATCCTCATCGTCAGATAAATGGTAACTATTGGTATTGATTGCATCATAATCGAATAAAACATGATGCAATTCATGCAGTAGTGTAAACCAGATCGTAGGATATTTTTTCTGATTATCTGTCAAAACAATACATGGTTTATTATTGATGATAAAGGTAGCACCTCTAACATGTGTGGTTGTCAAATAATTCTGAAATATTACAGTAACGCCAATATTGTATAAAGCTCTACATACCGTATAAAGACCATTCTTAACATCTTGCGAATATGGCTTCATATTAACGATAACGTCCTTAAGCCGCTCACGGTCGTATTCATTTGGATTGTTAATCAGCTTGAATGTTTGATAAGCAGAACGTACCCAAAAGTCTTTCATCTTATCTGAGAACTTACGTTTAGTCCTACTATATAAAGGCGTTACCAGTTCATCTTCGAACGCCCGAATAGAATCATAACCAAAATAATTTAAAACTCGCTCTACAAGTAGATCGACATCATCGATATTCTCAAAGAAACCTTCTTTAGTAAGCGCCTTTACATCAAAGTTTTTCATTAAAAACCTTACTTTACGCGCACGATCTATTGAGGTGATATTTTCCGCATTCTGATTCTTAAGGACCATCTGGATAAAGTCGTCCACATTGACTTCCAAAAACTCAGCTATTTTCACAACATGTATAAGATTTGGTTGTTTTGCTGTACCGTTAATGATATCTTCAAATACATCCTTATCTATACTTAATAACTTAAGTGCTTTAGTCTTTGTTATCCCATACTCTTCTATCTTCTCGTCAAAACGTGCTTTCAAATCGAAGGATACATCATCATTGAATATATCTTGAAGAAGCTTATCTACATCTATATTTTTCATTTCTGAAAGTATTTACCCTCAAATATACGGTAATTTTTTAATATAGATCAAAAATAAAGGGTAAATACCCTTTATTTTTGATTTATAAAAAGCTATAATCAATAGCCATTTATTTAGACTTGTAGAATGCATTTAAAGTTAATTTGCTGGCCATTCATCCATTATAGTAATTCATTATCTAAAAATTGTTTTACCCTAATCAATACGCTAACATGGGTTGTCATTCCTGACTTAATAGCATTTAGCATCATACTTGAATTTTCTGAGAGTCTTTCTAGTTTCAAAAGCGATATTTCTAAATTTAACAATAAGTTATGTAGGTATGCATATTTTCCACCTAGCTTGATGAAATCTTGTGTGACAAAATTTTCCTTCAAAATACTTACCATCTTAGCAGAAGACAAAGAGGTAACTCCATTATAGCTATCCACATATTGGTCGTACTTTATTTTAAAATCGTCAAGACTTTGAAAAATTAATTTATCAAAATCTTGATCATATCTCAGCCTTTCGATTTCAAAAAGTAAATGGTGCAATGCAACATCAAACTCTCGAGAATTTAGAATATAATTCGATCTGTAGAAATTAATCCATTCGCCAAACTCGTCATACATTCGATCGATAAGTTTTATGGAATTCAAAAATTGAAGAGATGTTTTTTGATCAAAGTTTTTATCAATCTCGCTGAAATTAAATCTAAGTAAAGCTTGTATATAGTCATTTACCATAACGGCTATGGACAAGCTTTTCAATTTTTCAAAAGATGATTTATCTATCAATCCATCAAGCGTAATCAAATGTATTTCAATATTAAAAATTGACTTTGTAATTAAATCTTTAAAAGTTTCGGTTTTTGCTTTAATTATGGTATTCTTTTGATTTTCCGCTTCCAAAAGCATTTTGATTTTATCTTTTTCGTATTGGGCTAAATCATCTAACCTATTTTTCGCATTTGTTTTACGATCTAAATGGGTAATAATTAGTGTAATAAAAATAGGGATTGCAATAGCCAAAGATGGTATGATAAAATCTTTCCAATTTTCTCTTGAAAGAAAAAAATCTATAATTAATTCTATGTTCATTAAATAAGTTTAACAAAATATCCACTACAAATAAATTAGATCACGCCATTCTCTAAATGGCGTGATCTAATTTATCCAATCTCTTTCAATTCAATTTCGACCCTTGTAATAACTTCACTAGATCGATCCAACACATATTGAATCCTTTCATCTGAATATGAAATAGTTTGGTAAGAATGATCAACTGTGTTGTAAACAAATACCCGCACAGCAGAGAGACTAGTTGCTTTCATCTTCCTAGCTATCCAGTATTGTTCAATAGGCAATCGCAAAGAATTACCGAAGTCAAACTCCCTATCTGTCAGAACAACTCCGACAGGATTTCCATTTAAATCTTTAAATATTGCACAACTGTGCCCACCAATTATATGCCCATCTTTCAATCTTAAATTAATCTCAGAATAGTTGAGCACACAGGTAAGCCCTTCTTGCATTAGAAACGTATAAAAATTATACAATACAACCTGGCACAATTCTCTCCTCTTACGATTCGTTTTATTATCTTTAAATGAATCTCGCAATCTAATTTCGAGAAGTACCTTCGCATCATTATAATCAACGATACCTTTTGCGAGTGAGTAACATACTTCGTGTGTTACCTTATTAAAACCGCCTTTAATAATATTACTCTGTTTTAAAATCTGCGCCATCCCTTTTGGATTCTCCTGTGCAAAATCTAGCCGCCTACATGACAATTTCATTACATCCTCCTTTTTTATCATATCCTACCATCAAACTTGCTGCAATTGAGGCATGCAGACTCCTCCCATTTCCTCCAAAACCTTGTTTTGAAAGATCCGTTATATTCTTACGAATCATTTTGAATAAGATGAGTTAAGAGGTCACTAAACTCATTAAATTAGGGGAGCCAAACCAATTGTCATTTTTCAAAATAAATTATTACGAGTTGGCATAAATATTTACTTTTGAAAACCTTCACAGACAGGTTTGGACCTGTCCCAAAGATCCTCAGCCACACTAGCACTGTGGCTTTTATCTTTCTACAACAAATATCAGCGATTTTCTTGCGAAGCGGTAGTTCGACTTTTACACATTTTGAACAAAAGTTTGTCATAGAATGCGTTTGCTGCCAGGAATTAATTATAACAATCTGAAAATCTGCTATATAAAAATGTTGATAACTTTAATAGCTAACTAATAAAACTATCTTAAAAAAGTGTCAACACATCAAAAAACTATCATTTTTAGCTCACTTTTTCTTGGAAAACATACTTTTTTTCTATCTTTGCACCACTCTGGAGGATCAATGTTTTATCAATTCCAAAATAAACCAACTCCGTCTTTCTCCAGCTAGTTTTAATCACCAATCTTCCGTATAAAGCAAATGGTATGTAGCACAATAGCGTTTATTTGATTGTATGACAATATCTTTAAGCGATGCACCAAAACAGCTAGCTATTTTTGCTACATTATGACCTCATCGCATAAGTTAATAACGAAATTATTTTTTTATTTTGCAATAAAAAACAGCCATATGAGAGATAAAAAAATGATTAATAAATGGTCTGAGATTAAAAGAACAATAAAGTCTCGTCCGGTTCTAGCATATTTAGTTAAGATTCCTATTGAAAAGTGGAATGAATATATGACAAGCACACCTGTTGATGAAGAAATCAATCGTATTCATGATTTAATAATTGAAGATCGCACTCAGAAGACGGCAAGATTGAAAGAAGAACTTTCTAAATTGGTCGGCTATCGAGAACTAGCACAGTTTTCAAAAAAAACAATGGTTTCTACTGCGTCAATAAAAGATATTATAGAAAATAAAAAAGTGACAGCAGGATACGATGTTATAAACAAACTAGAGATATTCATCAATGCAATAAATCCTGAATTTGAAATTTCAATTGAAAATACAATGGACTCGAGGTCCTTGGTTGATGATGAATTTAAACGAGCAATTCACGATATAGAATTATCAACACAAGTACTCAATGAATTTTCTTATTATCTTCTTAAAATTGGCAAGAACCTAAAAAATGATAAGTCTTACTACAATGGGAATCCAATAAAAGCTTCATCATATTTGGATAGAGTTATTTCTATTCTAACTAGTACAAAAGAAAAGATCGATATTATTGACGAACTTTATTTAGATAAATAATATGAGATGGATTGATTTCGGAATTATTGCCTTAATCCAAATTATCATTACAACCCTACTGGGCTTTTGGTTTAAGAATTACTACCCAGCTTATTTTACCCAAAAGGGGAAAAATTTAGCGGATAAAGAGGATATTAGTGAATTAACAGTGAAAATCGAATCCGTCAAAAAAGAATTTACTAAGGATCTTGAAAGCTTTAAAACGAAACTTAGCTATGACCGAGAATATAAGCTAAAACAAAAAATAGAAGAAAGAGATGCCATTTACAAATTTTGGGAATCTATTTGCTCTTGGAATTTCACGCTGGCAGTTTTTAATTATAATTGTAAAACGACCAAAGAAGCTTTGACATATAAGGGGTATATGGACGACCTCAGCGAAAATTTAAGGAGTTCAATTTCTTCGCTTAGTATCCTCCAATTAAAGGTAGATGACGAAAAATTGTTAAAAATTAGCAGCTTAATATACCAACTCTATAATCAAATGGCAGGAGATATCTCTAGCTGGATATCAGCTTTAGAGAAATTAGACACAGCATATCATAATCTAGATGATTTTATTGATCTAAAAAAGAAGTTTGAAGAAAAATATGATAAGTTCTTTGAAAGTAATAAAATAAAAGACTCATATATTAAAAGGGCAAAAGAATTACTCACACTTCCTATATCAGATGATTAATAAATAACAGTAAAATCCACCGATATTGATAAATTATCAACAGCAGTTATTGCAAAAAAAATTGTTTTATAGCTCCAAAGCATTTTCATAAAAGGATCCAATTGTAAAAGTATACATTAATACGAAGTCCAATATTTGTGCTTCGTATTTTTTATTTATACATGTCATTCAAATTCTCCAATATTTATTATTATCTTTAAGTAAAGCCTAAAGTCGGCACCTATTTTGATTATATAACCTTATATTTGCAAAAATTTTGAGTAAAGCATAATGGCAGCATTAGAACAAATAAAAAGTTTAATTCGTTCATTTGGCGAAGGAGACGAAAGTCGTTTCTATGCTACTGCTATGCAGATAGCTGCCGCAGAAGCGCGACAAGGACATACTGCCTTAGCCGAAGAGCTCAAAAAAATGATCGACAAAGCAAAGCTCTCAAAAAGTAAAGAGTCTGTTCTGATCAAAAAGCTTCCTGTCAATAGTGCCCAAAAAGAATTAGACGATTTACTGGAATTAGTTCGCCCTGAGGTAAAACTGAAAGACATGGTACTTTCAATGAATGTACGAAATTCTATCCAGCGTGTACTCGACGAGCAACGTAAAATAGACATTCTCGAAAGTCATGGTTTGACTGCTCGTAGAAAGCTTCTTTTTACTGGTGCTCCAGGTTGTGGTAAGACAATGAGTGCTCATGTATTGGCGAGTGAACTGGGCCTCCCCCTATTCATCATCAGGCTCGATGGGTTGATTAGTCGATATATGGGTGAATCCATTGCAAAGCTTCGCCTAGTATTTGACGCGATGCGAGATTTTAGAGCTGTATATCTTTTCGACGAGTTTGATAGCATCGGTACTTCCCGTTCCGCAGGAAATGAAGTGGGTGAAATAAAACGCGTACTTAATAGCTTCTTACTCCAAATTGAAAAAGATGATTCAAGAAGTTTGATCATCGCAGCAACCAATCTCCCAGAAGCTTTGGATGTTGCGCTATTCAGACGCTTTGATGACATCATCCAGTTTCCTCTTCCCACTGAGGAGGATATTTACCAATTATTTGATTTAGAATTCACTGGGTTTGACCTCCCCTATACTATAGATCTAAAAAAAATTGCTCATAAAGCCATCGGATTAAGCTTTGCAGACATCCACCGTATTGTAAGTGATGTATGGAAAGATTATCTCGTCTATGGAGATAAGAATGTGAGTGAAGAAAAAATACTACAATATGTAGAGGGAAGGAAAAGACCTTTTTAAGGGACTTATTCTTTTTTCAATATGCCAGAAAATAACCTGCCCTATCTAGATGAAAAAAATACGTTTGACAGTAAGCCAGATTGTAGAGCTCTCAAAGTGAGTGAAGAACGCTGAAAGACTGAGGATATCCCTCGCCAGCCGAAGATTAGCAAGGTCATATTATCGATCTTGATAGAAACCGTTATCAAAACTTGAACGACATAAGTATTGTAAATCTATCACAAATTAGTTTCCAAGTTCCAATTGATTCTTAACCAAACTGTAGTACTCCTCTTTTCTTCCAACTAACTCTAAATGAGTACCTTCTTCTAGAATTTGCCCGTTCTTTAACACAATAATTTGATCAGCATTTCGGACTGTCGAAAGACGATGAGCAATTATCAAAACCGTTTTCCCCGAAAAAAAATTCTGGAGATTATCGTGTATTATTTTTTCATTTTCAGAGTCCAAGGCAGAGGTTGCTTCGTCAAAAAATATGTAATGCGGATTCTTATACACCGCCCGAGCAATTAGAATACGTTGTCGTTGGCCTCCAGAAATACCATTCCCTGCTGCTCCAATCTTTGTTTTAAACCCCAATGGAAGATTACTAATGAACGATTCAATATTGGCGACCCGAACAGCATGTATAAGCCTTTCATGATTGATTTCTTCCTCTCCCATAGCTATATTTCGTTCTATAGTGTCTGAAAATATGTAACCTTCCTGCATCACTACACCGCAATGCTCCCTTATGCTTTGTGGAGAAAGATAACGTATATCTTTGCCTTCATAGGAGATTGTACCCTGCGTTGGTAGGTAAAAACGAAGAAGCAATTTCATCAATGTAGTTTTTCCACTTCCACTTGCTCCGACTAATGCTGTAATTTTTCCATGAGGAATCGTGAGCGATACATCTTTTAACACAAAAGGAGACTTCGGTCCCTCAAACTGAAAAGATAGCTCATTGATCTTTAATCCCTCGTTGCTTGATGAATTTAAAAAAATTTTATCTGATGAAACTTGTAGCTCACCAAGGGCATCTGATTCTTCGTTGTCATACAGATGTACCTCATTAAGTCTTGCTAAACTTAGTTTTGCTTCTTGATAAGAGCGAAAGAAATTGATTAATTGATTTACAGGCGAATTCATCTGCCCTATTATATAAGATACACTAAGTAACATCCCAATTGTCATATTTCCGTTTACAACAAAAGAGGCGGTCAAAAAGGTTACAATAATGTTCTTCAGTTGGTTGAGAAATTCAAAGCCCGCTAGCTGTGTTTGTCCAAGGTTAAGTAACCGGGTATTGACTTTGTACAACTTTCTTTGGATCTCCTCCCATTTATTACGCTTAAAAGTCTCGAACTGATTAAGTTTCATTTCAGAAACACCATTGATGATCTCGTAAATTGCCTCTTGACTTTCTGCTCGTTGATTAAATCGACTATAATCTAAAGCTTTACGTTTTCCCAACCAATATACTGACCATCCTACGGACAACAAAGTAAGTATAAAATAAACAACCAGAAGTTTTGAATCGTAGTACCAGAGAACACCGAAAAAAACAGAAAAACTGATCATTGAGAACAACGTTAGCAACGCCTGCGAAGTCAGAAACTGCTCGATTCTTTCATGATCTTGGATTCTTTGATTAAAATCGCCCATTAACTTAGTCTCAAAAAATTGTACAGGGAGCGCTAACAACTTTTTCAGATATTCAGAAATAATCTGAATATTGATCTTATTTCCTACAAACAATAGAATACGATTTCGAAAAATGTCGAAGATAATATTTCCCAGAAATAACAATAATTGGGCAAGTAAGATATAGCTGATCATTGTCAAATTTTTCTTTGTAACCCCATCATCGATTAATTTCTGCATTAACATTGGTAAAACAAGAGTAATCATCGAACCAAGCAGCATCAATACCGATAAGTATACAAAATTTCTCTTATAGGCTTTTAGAATACCTATTAGATATTTACTGGACTTAGTATTTATTTTTTTTGGAACTTGAAGATCGAATTTAGCCGTTGGTTCCAAAAAGAGTGCAATACCGTTTTCACCATTTAAACACCATGCTTCTTTAAACTTTTCTTCTGACATCCAAATTTTTCCGTGGGAAGGATCAGCTATTTTATATTTTTTTTTCCCCGTGAGGACGTTTTTGCTTATTTCACACAATACGACAAAATGGTTTTGCCTCCAATGAAGGATACACGGCAATAATCCCTCTTTCAATTCAGTAACCTTAGCACGTGCAGTTACCGTATCGAATCCTATTTTTTCCGCCGTATCACTAATTCCTAATAGGGATACCCCTTCACGAGAAATAAACATATTAGATCGAAGATGTTGTATTCCGAAATCTTTGCCATGGAATGAAGAAACCATCGCTAGACAGGCAGCTCCGCAATCCATTTGATCATATTGAAAATAAAACTTAAGCATTTATTAAAATTTTCTGCTCAAATACTCTCTTTACAATGTCTTTTTTCTTTCCCTCGTCAAAATCATTTACACAATAATCCTTTCCGAGATTTTCATACGCCGCTTGGCTACACCCCCCGCCACAGATTGGCAGTATAGAACAGGTTTGACAGGGCTTATTTTTAAATTTTGCATTTTCTCTTACAAAAGATTCTTCGTTCCAATCGATTTTACCTTCCGGATTTAGCTCTCCAAGTCGGTTACTAGATGTAAAGTCTCTTGCGGAACATTTAAAGATATCACCGTTGTAATTAACAAATGCTTGGTTTTTCTTATCCGCATAACAAGATCCTCTAACAGAATCAAACACTGCCCCATCAACGTAAAAACCGTTTCCTTTGTATTTATCAATGTAGTGCCTAACATCTTGTTCGAGCGAGCTTTCTAATTGCCAGACCTTATGGTAGGTAAACCTTATATATTTTTTGACATTGTTGGGATAGTTACAAAAGAGATCCATAATCTTATCAATGTCATTCATGTTTTTATCTGAACAGTTTATTCTAACAACAACGTTAACTTTATTTTTTGCGAGTAAGATGATATTATAAATAATTTGGTCAAATGATCCTTTTGAGTTGGAGATAAATCTTACACTATCGTGGTTTTCACGGTAACCATCTAGTGTTATCTGAATTTCCTGTACATTGAATTGTTTCAAAAATTCAATCTTCGCCTTATCGAACAATAGACCATTAGTCGTAAAGCCTGTAACTAACTCGATGTTTCGCTTATCGAGAATTTCCTTTGCCCGGGCAAGTATGGGAACAATGACTTTATCAAAATAAAGCAAAGGTTCCCCACCAAACCAGGAAATGGCAAACATCTTTAAACTCGGTTTATTATAAGATATGTTATCTACAAGCTGAAGCGTTTTTTCGATCGTATGGGCATCCATTTTAGAGTCTTTAATGTGAGACTCATAACAGTACCAACATTTGAAATTACAGTTCATCGTTGGATTGATGAACAATAAGTATTGACCGTCATTGTTATCTACCTCTTTGCTTAATTCTACAACCCGTTGAAACTCATCTAAATTGTCTTCAATTATAAATCCTTCTTCTATCATATAATTGAAGAACTCTGGGTGGATTTTTTCTATTTCATTGACTTCTTGGTGATTTATCGCCGCAACAAAAAGTTCCAATACATCGTTTTCTAAGATTACAAATTTGTCATTCAATAGATTGTAACAGACCTGCTGATTGTTATATTGAAAAAAATTATTATAAATACTTGATTTCATGACAATTGGTTTAAATATCATCGGTATCGACTTTCGAAGCTACCGATGAAGTTGGGAATCAGTTGTTAAATTTTAGCTTCTTCATTGTTACATGTAGTAGAATTATTTACTGTACAAGTACAGTTATTCCCTGTAACACTAGATTTTAGTCCCTGAAATGAAAAGCTTTTGGAAAAGCCTCCTTTTAACATTCCTTTTTCTGTGTCTTCAAGAATCAGCATTCCTTTAACTAGCTCTTGAAATCTTCCTGAATTTTTCGTTTTCATTTTTTAAAGATTTAATTTATTTAAACTGATTATTATTGCCTTTCCTAGGCATTATTTATTCGCATTTCTTCTGCATTGCGCACTACAGAATACTTTACGGGATAAATCCAAAATCAAAGTCGTGTTCTGCTGTCATTATCAGATTTAACATTGCTTTGTTTTACATTTCCTTTATTATTGAATGTATACTGAACCTGCAAAAAGACGCCTCTTGTCAAACGCTTTTGATAAAAATTGAAGTTAAAATCTGGAAAAAAAGAAGTATTCTCATCGAAGCGTGAATTGAATACGTCAAGTACTGCCAATTTGAATAGAAGATTATCTTTGAACTGTTTGGATGCTGTAATATCAAATTGATACCTATATCTATTTTCTATATTAACCTCACGGTAACCATGTTGATAATTGCTTGATAACTCCAATACATATGTTTTATAGGGTTTTATCTGTAGGTAGCTATTGTTATAGAAAGAAGCTCCGCCATAGCGGCTGATAGTTTGCCCGTTAAAAGAGTTGTAATACACTCCGCTAGAAACACTTACATACAACCATTTAAGAGGGTTTCCGTTGTAAGAGTGATCTACGCCAATAGATCTATAGGTACCAAAATTTTGAGCTTGGAAATAATTAACATCATTTTGGTCTAAAAAATAAACTTTTTGTATAAGTTGATCTATCTCCATACCAAACAATGAAACCGAATGCTTACTAAAATTGTAGGCTAAATCAATACGATTGATAAACAACGGTTGTAGATTTGGATTACCAATATGATAGAGATAGTCGTTAATTTTTAAGACGAACGGGTTGAGGTCAGTAAAAGAAGGTCTTGAAATACTCCGCTTATAGCTTATACTTACATTTCGATCGTTCGAAAAATTAAATTGGTAAAAAAGGCTTGGGAAGAATTCAGTGTAGTTACTTGCAATTTTATTATCATTGACTTTGTTGTTACCTTTTATATTTGTGTGCTCTAAGCGCAAGCCTAGTTTAATATAGTTCCTCCCAAATAATTTTTCTCCTGTAAGATACGCTGCCACAGTATTTTCCCTGTTATCAAAATTTTGCATTTGATTTTTGTCATCTTTCCAATCTTGCCCTTCTTGAAATTTAACATCTAATCTATTATTACGTTCAATTCGAGAAAATTTAGCACCACTTTCAATCTGCCAGTTACCTTTCAGCTTTTGAATCCAGTCCACTTGTGTTGTATAGTAGCGAGAGTCCGCTCGATTGTCATAGATATAACGGTTATTGCGATCTGGAAATAAAGGATAGAAAATGGAAACATCATTCACCGGATCAGTAAAGCTGTTTCCAATATCTGAAAAAATTTTAAACTTGCTGCCTATCGTATCAGTCTTTAATATATAATTGAATGTCACATACCACAGATCTGTAGAAGATCGCGATAAAGAGTTGTTTATACTACTTACTGTACTTTCAAAAGGTTTTTTTATATCCAATTCTCCGTACAGTAAAATATCCATCTCATTTCGATTGAAATAGCCCTCAATGCCCAGCTCATTGCGGTGATCAGGATAGTAAATTGCTCCCAATCGTGTCCCTATACTTTTGTATTTCTGCGTAAACTGGCCTATTTCATCATTTATTCTTCCATCTGAATAGTTAAAAACACTTTTGGTCTTAGCAAAATCTTTGTTTGAATTAAAGGTAATATCGCTGTAAGCATTCCATTTTTCTCGACCAAGATTTAGATTCAAACCACCGCCGTATTTGCTGTGGTCTTCATTCTTATAAAGATAGTTAGCTTTAGCCACTGCTCTAAATCCGGTTTGGATTGTTTTTAAAACAATGTTTATAGTTCCACCATCCGATGAAGCATCTTGTTCCGAAGAGGCTAATTCTTGTATTTCGATTCGCTTTATATTCTCAGATATGATGTTGGATAAAAAATCTTCCAATTCCTTACCTTTAAGATTAATTTTTCTGCCGTTTAGCAGAACTAAGGCACTTTTGTTCTTCAATAATAATTTCCCATCAGCTCCTACACTAATTTTCGGGCTCTTCTTTAATACTTCAAGTCCATCATTACCTAATCCAAGCGGACTATTCTCAATATTAAAATATAATTTATCTCCGTCTGTTTGTATTAATGGTAGTGCAGAATGGATTGTTACACCTTGTAATTTTATACTTCCGTCTACTTTTATAATTCCGAGATCTAAATCTTCGTTTAATTCTATTGATCTAGAATATAGTTCATTTCCAATCTGAGAAAGTATTAATAGATATTTTCCCTTATCTATCACCATTGAAAAAGAACCGTTTTCATCGGATGACATTTGCTGTAAACGAATCGAATCCAATGTCAATAAGCTCACTGTTGCGTACGCTACTGGAGTTTTATCTCTTCCATACACCTGCCCCCGTAATTTTATCTGTTGCGCATTTGCCTGGTTTCCAATAAAAAAAATAAAAAGGGAATACAAAAAAAATACTCGACTCTTCATAACAGCTCATTATTAAAATACAGGGGATAGTTTTTCTTTGGAAAATAGTCTAAATCCAATGAAATTTAACCCCTCATGTGCTAATTCATCTCATCAATTGTAATGCATCTATTCATCTCACGAATTTTATTACAACTTAGTTTTGGAAAATACTGGGAACTTAAAAGATTATCCTGGATCGATCTTTTAATTTCCCAGCATCCTTTTTATAATGCTACTAACTTTGTTATTACTATACATTTTTCAGCATCAGACTTTAACCTATCTTCCACAAAACAATCTAATTCCTATAATTAACCTATTCAGTTTCTACTCAAGGGTACCCTTATGCACTGGTAGCGAAATCTTAAAATGGCAGTTGAAATCCTCACCTGAGCGTTTCTCCATTTCTTGCACAATGAGATAAGCTCAAAAATCTAACAGCTAATTTTGATAATCTAAAAGTTAAGTTAGATTATTATTTTACCTGAAAATATCTATACCAATCAAAGTATTTTCTATACCAAATAAAAAAAGCTTAGATTGGCCATATGAGCAGAAAGTCGAATTAGTTTTTTTCCAAACCTAGAAAACCGATAGATAATCCGAATATTGAATCATTCAACGAAGCTTCAGACCTAATAGCTGTTTAGGAGATTTGACACCGGAAATGTTTATCAAAAAGCAGGTTAAAATAGAGGTATTTTCTACTTTAGAATAGTCCAAAAAAATAGGAGGCGCTCACTTTGAATGCAATCAAGAGCATATTTATTGGAGCTTAGGTTAGCGGAAGAATTATTGAGACAGCCGCTGAAAAAGTTCCTAATCCTCAAGGGAAAGCGATGGACCACCCCATCAATCGGCGATTGATGGGGTAGAAAAAGTTGGAAGTGGAAGGATTTATTGTTATAAGAAGAAAAGCGAATGAACTCCGCTTATTAGAATTGATATTTATCCTGATGTCTATTGGGAGCATATTCAAATTCTGTACATTTACCATTATAAATTATTACGCGTAATTTTAACTGAATCAAGTGTAAAAGAATAACGAATGAAATTTTCCCTAATATTATATTTATTATTTCCTTTAATTCTGTTTGGACAAAATAATATTCAGACCCTAATCGACCATGAATACGAAAAAGGGCACTTTAATGGAAGCATTTTATATTTTGATGGAAAACAAAAGCAAAAAATCAACAAAGGATTTGCTAATATTCAGTTTGATGTAGAAATCGATGATACAACCCGATTTCCAATAGCATCCATTAGCAAACTTTTTACATCACTTGCTATTGTACAGCTTCAAGAAAAAGGGTTAATCGATTTCAGAGACACGATGGCAAAATTCTTCCCTGAACTTCCCGAAAATTGCAAAAACATATCAATCCAGGATTTATTAACTCACTATTCCGGGTTAGAAAACGAACCCATAAAAGCCGTGGTTAGTAAATATTCAATCGATGATTATATAAGGGAATTTGTAGGAAAATCATCAAACGATACTGTAAAATTCAATTATAACAATGTTGACTTTGTATTACTTTCTAAAATAATCGAAATTATCATAAAAAAAGAATTCTCAAAATCAATAGAAGATTTAATTATAATACCTTTAAAATTAAAAAATACAGGATTTGTAAGTGAAAATGAAATTATTAAGCATTTAGCGAATGGTTATCATAATTATTCATTTGGGGAAGTACAAAAAAACAAACCTCTTTTCAATGACAGAAGATACATATCCAATTATTTCGGCGCCGGCGGAATTTACTCCACTACCGAAGATTTATTTACACTCATACTTGCCATCGGAAACAATGCGCTGATTTCTGAGAATTCAAAAAACAATCTCCTTCTGAAACCCCAAACCAACGATAATGTAGTGTGGCTTTCTGGAAAACCTACAGTTGGGTTTTACTACGATGATAAAGCAAATGTCTATAGAAGAAGCGGTAGTATTGAAGGATTTAATTCCGAGATCATGGTTAATAAAAACTTCGATAAAATCTTAATAATACTTTGCAACACAGACACCGCCGACTTACAAAATTTGGCAAATAGAATATATTTAAAAAAGTAAATAACCGACCTGCTCGAACCTATCTATTTTCAGTACCAAGATCCAAAGAAAACTGTTTTTATTCTAAATCCAGTAGTACGGTCTGTCTCTACTGTTAAGCTCTAGCAGAACTACAAAATACTACAGTACAATTAACTGTTACGCTATTTTATTGAACCTAACCCTTTCAACAGAAGGTATGCAAAGGCCAACAATTATGGATAAGCATATGAATATAAAACATCTTTCAATCGAGATAGAAATCAGCTAATATGAACTTTAGCGTCTTAAGTTATGTAACAAAGTAGTTCACTAGCAACTCAGGCACCTTCTTCGTCCTCGTTGAGCGCTCTTATAATCTGTGTTACTTAATTAACCGATCAAAATAGCATTGTGTTAATGTAATGAGGGTATAAATATCAGACAATGCCACTCGATATACTACACGAAAGGCATCCCATTCATTCCTTTTGAGGTAAGGATAAGGGAAAATATCTGATTGATGATGTTGAAAAAAAAGTTTTCCTTCATCGCTCTGCAAGACCTCATGTTTTACGACGAGGACTTCCTTATCTATGTCGAGTACAAAAAAATCCTGACCAAGGTAATAATATATAATAAATCCAAATTCTATTTTTTTGACTGCACGAACCCGTTTAATCTTCATCAAAAAGGTATGAATGCGGTCAAATCGTTTATCCAGATTAGTTAGATTTTCAGGAATTTCAGGTGAATCTTTCATCAGTCCAATGATTTATACTGTTCTATACTTAAATGTCAGCCCAAGCTTACAATCTTCTAAAAGAAATCGATCTTAGAATGATTTGTGCCTAACAATTCTTCCAATCTCCATTAAAACAATCTCACGGGATATTACCTTCATCAGTCAATGCTTTCAACTTATCCACCGCAATCTGCCTATCACAGGATCGTGATCCTGAACCATTTCAATCGCGTATCATAAACCTTCTCTTGTACCCTTTTTGACTTACTACAGAAGGAATAAAAAACTCAGTTTGTACATGCCGCATGGGTCAGGATTAAAACCTGACAGTATTGTATTATGAATGGAAATATAGAACAAACAAGATGCAACAAAACTTATTTTTTTTCATTTTGCTCCTCTCTTAACGGCATCCAACTATCAAAAAGGAAATTTCTTTCCAATTCAATTCTAATCACTGGGATCGTCTCTTCCAATAGCACAGCTGGAATCTGAATCGCCAATAGATGTCCAGACTGTTTAAAAGTCAACTTTTTAACTGGATCAAGACTGGTAATAGCCTTCACTTTATAAGATGGTGGTATAGTAATTTCTTTAGGTAGCTTGGTCGGATTCCTTAAATGAAGATAAATATACTTTCCGCGATAAGTACTTCCGCCCCAATCTCCTTGTTTATATGGCCCACCTCTAGTATTATACACTGCTTCGGGATATTTCTCGATCCAATTCGTTAATTCCATATATTTGTTCACTAATTTTGGGGGAAGTGTGCCTTGTTCATCTGGACCAATATTGAGCAAAAAATTACCGTTGCCACAAAGTGTTTTGCTAAAGTCAGTCAACAACTTCTCTCTTGAAATGAGGGCCGCCTTTGGTTCATAGGCATAAACGGGATAGCTAACACTCGTGCACGCTTCCCAGGGAAAGGGAGGAGCATCGGCAGTCTTTGCCTCCATGGAGAAAAAATCACCTGAATGACCATATGGATAAAATGTTTCCTCATTGTCATAACCTTTGGTCATAGACAATCTGGTAACTAGGACGTCAGACTTCTTTGATTTAACAAAATCATAGAGTTCCTTACCTTCTTTTGGTCCCCAAATTGGATCTAACCAATGACCGTCGTACCATAAGATATCCGGAGAATAGTTCTTTATCAATTCTGCCGTTTGATTTTTCACAAAATCTATAAAAGCCTGTTTTCCGTGTTTGGGCTCGGCAATAACATCCCCAACATTTGGCATCCGTTTCCAACCAGCATAATCTATATCTGCTATGGAATAATATATTCCAAAGAGCAGACCTTGCTGCCTACATTCGGCCGCTAGTTCTGAAAGTATATCTCGTTTAAAGCGACTTTTTTCTAAATCAAAAGTTGTGTATTTACTATCCCAAATTGCAAAGCCATCGTGATGCTTGGATATAACCACCATGTATTTAGCTCCCGCTTTTCGCGCGGTCTCCACCATTCTTCGTGCGTCAAATTCCACTGGATTCCATAGCATTGTAATAGAGTCAGACTGAGCCTTTGTTTTGATCTTTGAACCAATTGCCCAGGAATCGCCCATGCCCTCACGATGGCAGACCATCCAATGGATAAACATCCCCAGCTTGGCGTCCTGGAATTTCCTCAATAACTCCTTATCGGTATGAGGGTTGACGATTGTCACCTGGGCATGGCCCAGATGAAAATTTGCTAAAAATATAGAAAATACGGTGATAATATATATAATTCTGTACATTATGCTTTTATTGTTATACTTTAAATTAATGTATGTTAAACTACCAATTTGGATTCTGTACCAAATTTGAATTCAAATCACCTACCTACTCTATCCATTTAATTATGAACACCCGAAGTCAAATTTAGGCATACTGTAATTTACAACTAGCATCATTCGATCATTAATCAAACTATACGACATTTATATTTTTCTATACAAAATATATTTCGCCCTAAAAGTTACTTATGGTCTAGTATCTGTACCCAATTAAAACTTACCCTTTTGCTACAGCGACCTATCTGCTTTTGACAAATCGAAATTCAACCGACAGGGGCAACATATCGAAGAACTATGTAAATCCTCCGAAGATCTGCTTAAGACTTTTTCTCTTGTGCAACTCTTCCGCAAAATGATGGTTGAACGATCGGGCAATACGGAGTTGAGGAACTAGCTAGACAAATCAAACAAGTCAGGAGTAAAGGAGATAGCGTCTTTCGCCAAAGGAACACTATCGGATTACCCAGCTGTTGAAAATGCTCTCACCTTACCGTGGAGCAATGATCCCGTAGAAGAAAACGTTAACCGATTGATCAACAATAATGTCGATTTGAAAAAAGAAAATCAAAGTTTACTATTCTCTTTTTTGATTTGCTTATCGCCCCATTGTCGAAGATAATCAATAAAAGGAATTAACTCTTTTCCTGTTTCGGTCAAAGAGTATTCTACTTTGGGTGGAACTTCACGATAAACCTTTCTATTGATTAGGTTATCGCCTTCCAATTCACGCAAAGTCTGGGTAAGCATTTTAGTGGTAACATCGTATAAAATCCGTTTTAAATTACCATAGCGTAAAGGTTCGTGTTCATACAAGTACCAAAGTATTCTCCCTTTATATTTTCCACCGATACGCTTGAAAGCATAGTCGACAGAACAGCTTGGCGGACAAATTTCTGATTTATTTTTCATGATAACTAATTCATTATCAATATTACATTCTTTTTTGTTCGTAAGATACAAAAAAGTACATACTTGCCAAAAGCAAAATATTGAAATACTTTTGACAAAATTAAATACAGCAAATTATGCAAACTATATTGGGAGCAGGTGGTGCAGTCGGAATAGAATTAGCCAAAGCCTTAAAACAATTTACAGATGAAATCAAACTTGTAGGCAGAAATCCAAAAAAGATAAACAATACGGATTTACTCTTTCCCGCCGACTTGACAAATGCAGACGAAGTAAAAGCATCTATTGCAGGAAGCCAAATCTGTTACCTAACAGTTGGTTTTGAATATGAAGCCAAAGTTTGGAAAGAAAAATGGACAAAGCTGATAAAAGATGTTGTAGAGGCATGTGCAGAAAACCAAACCAAACTTGTCTTTTTTGACAATGTATATGCCATAGGTGAAAACCATATTGAACACATTACCGAAAATTCCCCAATCAGCCCCACGAGCGACAAAGGAAAAGTAAGGGCTTGGGTAGATAAATATATTATAGATGCCGTTGAAAAAGGAAAAATAGAAGCCATTATCGCAAGAGCACCTGATTTTTTTGGAGCAATCAAAGAAAAAAGTTTATTGATGAATTTGATTTATGACAACCTATCCAATAATAGAACAGCACAATGGCTATGCAATGCTGATGTTGTTCACAATACAGGGTTTGTACCTGATTTAGCATTGGGTACGGCTATGCTTGGCAACTCAAATGAAGCATTTAATCAAATATGGAACTTGCCCGTAGAACAAGACAATATTACAGGAAAAGATTGGATAAACATTTTCGCTTCAAAAATGAAACAATCTAACGATGTCCAAATACTTACCAAAGCTGATATAAAAGAATATGGCAAACAGGATTTATTTATCGCCGAAACTTATGAAATGCTTTATCAATACGATAGAAATTACTTTTTTGACAGCACTAAATTCATTAAGGCATTTGGGTTTAAGCCTACGGCTAATGATAAAGCAGTTGAATTAACTATAGATGAATTAAGTAAGATATAGTTGTAATGTAGGCAAACTAAAGGATGTGTGATTCATACAGATCCTTTTGCAAAAAAATGAGAGGAATTGGTCCAATTCAAAAGAAAGTCCTCACATTGCTGTGAGAACTTTCAATAATGTTACACACTCTAATAAATGAATTGTCCTTATTCATATTAGAATCATTTTGAAAGCCAGCTTTAATGCTTTCAGGTTAAAAGTAATATGATGGTGGATAGCTTACAATTCTTCTATATCAAGTTTATGTTTTCCTATACAAATATATCGCAAAAGAGGTCAACGTTTACTATACATTGAATCTTGGCAATATATGTTTGAATATTGTATTTCATCAGTGGCGTATTTTCTTTTAGGTACCCCGCCTTTCTACCATGGAAAGTGACAAGCGTGAAAAGTTGGTCAGAAAGTTGGGTGCAATATTTACTTTGAGGTGGATCGTCCTCAAAAGTGATTAATCAAATTGAAAAAAGTCAGAAAAAAATCGTATCTTCCTACAAAGTGAATTAACCCATTACTCTTCTGTTTCAAGCAGGAATATATGCCCCGGATCGAAGTGGCTATACAACTGCAAAACAGTACCTGTCTCGCTAGAGATAAACCCACAAATTTTGGGGAAAATTTGGTAATGAACCTTTGAGTGTTTAACGGACAACTACGAAGTTGAATTTATAAACGCCAAAGGACAGTACGAATATAATTTAATCCTGTAATTCACTATGAACTGCTCGTATATTTTAAAACATTGGGGGCTAACATTGTTGCTCGGAATTATCCTCCTTACATTAACCCAAGGATTGAGAGCGATCAATTTCACTGATTTTTTAGAATCACTTCTATTATTTCCGATATGGATGGTGGCTAGTTTGGTACTCTCACTTCCTACATTATTTATCTACATGACAGCATTCTATATGCTGGATGGTTGTAAAAGCAATATAAAATGGACAATTCCTATGCTAATATTACTTACTCTTATGGGAATAATTTTAACACTTTACCTCATTGAGGGAAGTGTGGACATACGTATTTTGATCTGTTACTCGGTGGCAGCAATAGTTTCTGGTCTATCTTTTAAAATTGAAAAAATTTGATATGAAACCCGAATTAGCTACTATTGTAGCTATATATCTTGGATAAGAAGGTAATGATAGCAGATGAATTAAATGAGGCTCAATACAAAAGGAAGTCCTCACCGCGATGAGAGGACTTCCAATGATATTACTAAAAAACAAAAAATAATGTTAAACTAGTTTTTATTATTTTATTTGATGAATTATGCTTGATTATATTACCAGCCCGGATTTTGCTTAATCTTTGAGTTAAGTGTGCTCTGATCCAGTGGAATGGGAGATAAATAATCCCGATCCAGTTTAAATTGGAATCCATTCGATAAACCAGCTATATTCCGGTAATATTCAATATATCCCTGTGCATCCACTGGTAAGCTTTTAACTGCCGTAGAGATAGCTTCGGGCACACCGGCCCCCTCCCATTGGGCTCGTTTCGCTCCTTTGGGTTTCCAGCCAGCAATCTTTTCTCCAATTGCTGCCCACCGAAACAAATCATCTGCACGATACCCCTCTGCAGCCAGTTCTACTCTACGCTCCCGTCGTATCTCATTGAGCAATGGACTGATTGCTTTAAATTCCTGTTTGGGATCCTGTATAATAGTTGCAATAGTAAGATCAGGCATATTGACACGCCTTCTCAATAGATTGATGCTGCGGTCCAGATCAGCCTGTGTCAATTGTCCCAATTCAGCCTTCGATTCTGCATAGATAAGATAGGCTTCTGCAAAACGAAAAATAATCTGTCCTGTAGTACCTAGATCCTGTTGCTGATTATAGTCAGGATTATGTCCTTTATACAATTGATATCCGGTAATGGATTTACCTTCATTTGCAACCTCAAAAGAGGGGTATTGAAATGCGAGTGGAGCCTGCCCATTTGGCCTGTTATTCGTCAATATATGCTGGCCGTCATTCACATAAATTGTTTGAGCAAGACGGGGATCTCTATCCTTTACAACATCGTTCAGGGTTGCGTCGCCCTTATAAAGCGTACTGACCGAGATGGGCTTACCATCTTTACAGAGATAGGCGTCTACCAGATCTTTTGTCAGGCCCCTGCCAGCACCCGAATTGGTGTAACGATGCCATCTATGCCCTAGATTAAGAGCGAGATTGAATGCCCGCCAAAGCATAATCTCATTGTTTGAACTGTAATTTACCTGATTAAAGAGATTCCAATAACCATTTGGATCGCCTGCAAATGAGGTCAATGCATAACCAGCTGAATTATCGAGCAGCGCCGTAGTGATCGTTGCGGCCTTTTCCAGATATTTTCTCCCGTCAGATCCCTCGACAGCAAAATCACCCTTCTGATAACGCTCCCAGGTGCCCTCATACAATGCGATACGCGCCTGAAACAACATGGCGACTTCCTTGGTGATTCTGGATGCTTCCGCAAGACTTTTGCTCGGTAGATAACTCACCGCTTTGTCCAGATCATTCATCATTGAATCAACAACAATATTGCGCGGTAACCGTTCGTTAAAAACCTCCGGTGAAGAAGGTGTCAACGGCATGTTCAACCAGGGAAGACCGCCAAAGGTTTTTAGTTTGGAAAAATAAAAATATGCTCTGAAAAACAGGGCTTCCCCTACATAGGTCTTTACATTATCAAAAGGCTCCTGGACCCGGGAATAATTTGCAAGAAAATAATTAACATTGCGTAGCTGACTCCAATCTGCATAGTCACCATAACCTCCGCCACTGCCGGGTACGACACGTTCGCCATTCAATGCGGTATTATAACTGACAGCGATCATATTGTCACTACCATCGGCATCCAGACCATAGATCCCCGTACTACCCCATCCGTTATAGTTAGGTAGCATACTGTTGTAAAAATTATTGGCATACAACTTCAGATCATTAGATGTTTTCCAATAATCGGCATCACTGATATTGGTCTCAGGGGTCTGCTCCAGAAGATCTTTCTGACAGCTACTCATAGCAATAACTCCAAAAACAGTCCATATTATTAATTGAATACGTTTCATCTCAAATGCATGTTTATGTTAAAAAGAAAAATTGATACCTGCTGAATAAGTCCGTTGCAAAGGATAGATCTTGGCATCACTTATTGATAGTTCCGGATCCATGGTTTTAATCAGGCTGGTCACTGTAAACAGGTTCTCCACACTGACATACAGGCGGGCTTTACTGAAACCTATTTTATTTAACCAGTCCTTTGGCAAAGCATAGCCCACCTGTAGATTCTTGAATCGCAGATAAGCAGCATTTTGCAGATATCTCGTCTGTGGCTGTGTATTTTTTCCATTTTCATCTGTCAGGTAAAATTTGGGAAAATATCCATTCGGATTTTGCTCCGTCCATCTATCCATATGTACATCAAAAGGCGAACTTTGCCATTCATCACCTACGATCCCCCAGAAATAATTAGAACCTATCCAGGCATCACGTTTACCGATACCCTGAATAAAAAAAGACAGATCAAAATTTTTATAGTTCAGGTCCCCGGTAAATCCAAATGCATAACGTGGTGTGTTGTTCCCGATCACACTACGGTCTCCCGGATCAGAAATAGTATTGCTTCCGAAATCAATTTCCCCATTGTTATTCGCATCCACATAACGGACATCTCCTGGTTTCCAGGTCCGCCCAGATATTTTTGTCTGTGGAACGGTTGCCTCTATTTCCGCCTGATTCTGAAACAACCCATATGTTGTGTATCCCCATATCTCACCCATCTTCTGTCCGGCATACCAGGTATCCGACCCTATAATTCCTGTCGGATTGGGGTATCGGGTTACCTTGCCGGTATAGTCGCTCAGCGAAAGACGGGCTCCATAACCCAGTTCACCAATTTTATCTCTCCAGCTCAGGCTTAGTTCCATCCCCCTTGTTTCCATAGCCGCATTATTGACGGTTGGCGGAGTCGCCCCCAGTATCCCCGGCAGTGCCTGAGCAGGCCCCGCAAAATCATTTGCTTTGCGGATATACCAGTCAAAGGAGGCGTTTAATTTATTTTTCAAAAAGCTCATATCAGCTCCGATATTGAGGGTCGTCGTCGTCACCCAGGTCAGATCCGGATTTACAAGGTTCGGTGGGGTGACAGAAGCTTGTTGATTGCCTCCGAAAAGCCAGTTGGTATTGGGTGGACTGGTTGTACCCAGGCTCGGATAGAAAGGATACCAGACCGGATTATTCGGATCTGTATCCAAAAATGCCTGATCACCTAATGATCCATAAGAACCCCGAAGTTTAAACGCTGAAACGGTTGGTAGAATTGGTTCAAAAAATGCTTCTTTGTCCAAGTTCCAACCTAAAGATACGCCCGGATAGAACTTCCACCTTACATCTCCTAGGAAACGTGAGGTACCGTCATACCGTCCGTTAAATTCAAATAGGTATTTTTGTTTGTAGTTATAATTGACACGACCGAAGAAACCATCCGAAGCGATCTTACGGACAAAATCACTGATGGAAGGTGCTGGCCCATAGGTACCCGATAAAGAAGGGAGATCATTCGAATATAACTGGTTGTTACTTGCCCCATAGCGTTGGAATTCTGTATAATCGCGTACAAAACCACCCATCACACTGAAAAAATGATCGTCGAGTTGTTTCTCGTATTTAGTAAAAGCATTAATAATATGATGTTGTATGCGGTAATTAGACCTGCTAAACCCATTGGGAAATGTGCCACCAATCGGATACTGTGATCCGTCGGGGCGGAAAGAATAAAGGGTTTTGGTATGTGATGATTGATCCTGAAAGGAAGCGTCAAACGTGTAATTTGTTGTCGCGGTCCATCCCGGTGCCAACCGGAAAACAAACTCACCTGTCAACAGGGCCTTGTCAAGGATGGATTTCGTCCTTCCTCCGTCCAATTGCAGGGGCACATCGTTAGCTTCTGAAAAATTTCCGTCTGGATTATATAAGGGTACCGTCGGCCATTTTCGGGCCATCTGATGCATATAATTGCCACCTGTCCGTCCACTATAGGTATTGGGTGTATTTGTTAGTTCCTTAGAAAAACTGCCTCTCCAGCTAAAATCAACCCACTTCGCAACCTGAGTTGTTATATTTGTGCGTGCATTGAATCTTTTATAGTTATCCACCCCATAATTATACATCCCGGCGCGGTCATTATAGCCCAATCCGACATAGTAGGTTGTGTTTTCAGAGCCACCGGAAACGCCTATATTGTGCTGTTGGCTAAATGCCAGATCTTTAAAATAGATTTTAAACCAATCGTTATTTGCATTTCCGGTATTAAAGGAATAATATTCGTTGGCTCCTGCTGCAGTACTTGCAATAGTTTCAGTTGCCAGGGATCCATTTTGATAGGCAACAATCCGATCTATGGTTTCCTGATTGAAAATCGCGCTTCTACCTGCATTTAAAGCAGCTTCATTATATAAATTGGCAAAGTCCAGCGAGTTTAACATCTTCGGAAGATTGATCGGCTGCGCCCAACTTAGGTTATTGTTATACGTGATCGCTGGTTTACTCCCTTTTTTTCCCTGTTTTGTAGTGATCAGAATCACGCCATAAGGAGCGCTGGAACCATAAATAGCTGCCGACGCCGCATCCTTTAATACAGAGATATTCTCTATGTCGTCCGGGTTTAGCGTATTAATATCTCCACCTTGTACACCGTCAATAACAATCAAGGGGGCCCCTGAAGATCCCAGGCCGGTAAACCCCCTGACATTAATACTCTGTGTCGCGTTAGGTGCTCCACCACTGTTCCCGCTGATTACGTTAAGCCCCGGAAGCTGTCCCTGCAAAGCTTGGCTAACCCGTGAAATAGACCGGTTTTGAAGAACCTCCCCGCCAATCTGTGATACTGCTCCGGTGACCAGCGCTCTATTTTGTTTACCATATCCTACCACCACGACTTCTTCCAGGCCATTAACTGAAGATTGCAGGGTAATCTGTATCGTTCCGGTACCGGAAACAACTTTTTCCTGGGCTGCGTATCCTACTGCCGTGATGACTAATGTTGCGTTAAGGGGCGCATTGATCCTGAATGCTCCATCTTTGTCAGTGGAAGCTGCAACAGATGTTCCTTTGACTTTTATGGTTACACTGGAGACGGCTTCTCCCTCTTTATTGACTACGCGTCCCGAGACCTCATGCTGGTCAACCGATAAACTATTTAATCGTAATGGAGCATCTTTATCAAGATGGTGTAATGTGATGGAGAGATCTGACGGAAGAAAGCTACCGCCACTCGCATAAGACGTATTGGCCAGCAACGGTAACAAGAATCCCAACGAGAAAATTTGCTTTTTCCGAAAACATACCTTGGCTTGTGTAATAATTGGATTTTTCATTTAAAACTAGATTTAACAGATTATTGATTTTACTGTTCAGTTGTTAAAATAGGTCTAAAGTTTTTTTTACAGATATTATTTGAAATAGGCTGTTTACAAAAACAATCCTTAAAGTTTACCTCCTTTCATAATTTTGATTTATACTAAGCGTAATTGATGTTATAATTTTTCTACATAAAAATCATCGCCATAAGCGATATCTTTGACCGCCCCTTTTTTATAGAAGTAAACATCCGCAAAAGTGTTCGTAGCACCTGTAGTAAAGGTTACTGATTTTTGCTCATACTGCGTTGTTGTCACATTAACATCTCTTACGACACCACCATAGTTTTTAACCCCTAGAACCGCGTAGCTACCTGCCATAGAAAGTTTACAGGAACCTTTGAAAACATAAGTTGTGTTGGGAATGAGACCTGTGATCCGCTGTTGTATAGAGCACTCTCCTGCTCCCTGCAAATGTATTGCTTTCAAACCAGTACTCGCGTCCGAAGCAACAATAGAAGCAGTTCCTCCTGCGTTCCAGGTAATCCAGGGAGTTAGTCCAGCCGTAAGTTGAGATTATATCTGATCATCTTATTTTTATCGACTATGCCACAAGCATTAAATATTTGTATAGGAAAGAATCCACAAGCAATTTATTATCCAATCTGGCCCCCATACAATGCGTAAAAGTTTGCATTTTATTTTTATTAGTAGGTAACCCAATATTTATTGATGGGATTACCTACTTTTTTAAATTCGTTTCAAACAACGGTCTAACTATCTATTGATAATAATGAAAGAACTTGTTGAATCATTAAATGAAAGAGAGGAAAGATAACTAATATTGCTTTTTATCTCCTTAAATACGCCTCCTGCCGCAATGGAGTCCCTAAAGTCGCCCGAGTATAATAGAACGGTACGATTGGAGGGAACTTTCAAACTAGAAATATCATTATCCAAAATATTGATCAAGGTCATTTTAGCCGACGAGTAGCCTCCTATTCCCAAAAGAGCAACAGAATTAACGTAATTAGTATGTTTGAAAAGCTCTACTGTAGGGATATCACTTGCTGGCAGCGATTTTCCCAAAAGAGCAAGATAGCGATTCAATTTATTGTAACGACTAGGATTACCGTCAAGCAGCGCAATATAGGGATAGACTCTTTCAGGAAAAAAACCAACAAGTTTATCTAAAACATAAATATCACGAGCTGGTTTATATCGCCCTCTTCGTGGTCCATTACGTTCATCGATGAATATACTATTTTTAAATTCATCATGGTACAACCCGCACAAATAGGGCTCCCAAAACCGAATCGCATTTTCTAATTTAAATCCTTTACTTGTTGTCTTATTTAAAAAAATAGTCCCCTCACTTTCCCCCTCCTGGTCATGAATAGCTTTTAAAAAAGGTACTGCAGAGTAGAGCCCATACGCTTGATATACGAGAGCACTACGATCTTGAAAATCTCGTGTTTTTCCATCTCCTACGGCCAGATATTTTTCAAGAAACGTATTGTATTCATTTTTCGCTTGTGTGATTAAGCTTGCATCGTTTAAAATATATCCCGAATAGATTAAAAGCGATAGGCGCTGCGCTTCCCAATTATTATCTTTATTGACCTGACTGCCGTCCTGTACAGTGAATTTACCGCCATCTGTCGTTGCCCTACGACGGATCCAACGGTCTATCGTATCTCGATCTGCTAAGGACATAGCTGGCTTTAAGAGCGAATATCCTTCGTACATCCCCCAAAATGCTGTCTCGACCGGTCTATGCCAGGACGAAACATTTACTTTCGCCCAAGTTTTAAGAATTTCTGCAGCTTTGTTGATGTAAACCTGCCGCGATATCGAATCTGATGTCGCAAATGATTTCAAAGCCAAAGCCACAACCCTGTTCGCGTCATTTCCAGCTGCAGATTCTGACTGAGGCCTTGAATCATATATATTACTATAAGCCACCGTCTTATGGGTCAATGCTGCATTAGCGCTCTCTTCAAAAAGTCGTAACACCAAGGGCGCTATCGCCGGATTTGCGAGATCAGTCTTAAATTGATTATACCCAAGCTCATCGAACATCAGGTTTTTTGTGTAGGGTAGCATTGCGGAGTTCCCGGTCTGAGCGCGGGCATTCAACATTAATGGTTCTGTAGCAGCCAACTGATTTTTCTGGCAGCCAGAGATGCTTAAGAGCCCAAGTCCTAAAGCATACAGAATTCCGATTTGAATAGGTTTAATTTTCATAATTTAAATTAATGTGTTTATAAATGATAAATTAGTTAACGATCTTCCAGCGTTGTCCAAGAGCATTATTTATATCCCAGATTTGGATCTTGGTACCATCTAATGTTTTTGATCCATCTAGATCCAGGTTTTTTCCGGGTGCACTCGCTGGTGCTAAGGTATAATATCCGTTGCCTAGATCTTTCACTTTCCAAAGCTGCCCTCTGCTAAAGTTAGCAGACCAGATTCGTATCGGTGTTCCAGCGATATCTTTTGTTGCATCGACATCCAACACCATTGTTTTGTCCAGTGCTGAATTGATTACATAATTTCCTCCACCCGCGCTGTAAAACTTCCATTTTTGTGCATTATTATTTGTGAACTGAAATAACTGTAAACTTGTCCCATTAGCAATAGCCGCATTTTTCACATCAATAACACTACTACCATTTACGCCCGTAACTAACTTATAAAGCTCTCCTCGCCCAGGGATATTTACTGCCGGGGGTGGGATAATCGGATTAGGATTATTCAGCATTGCCAAATATCTATTCAGATTGGCAAAACGGGAAGGATTAGGAGACAATTTTTGTATATAAGGGTAGATTCGCCCTGGAATTATTTTCACTAAAAGATCCAATACATAAACATCGCCCGTCGGATTATAAGTGCCCCTTCTTTTATCCCGTTCATCAGCTAAAATGGTGTTTGCAAATTCATCGTGATAGAGCCCGTTCAAATATGGTTCCCAAAGGCTGATAGATGCATCGTAACTATATCCCTTGGTATTCTTTTGATAAAGAGTTGCCACTGCAGCTTCCTTACCTTCCATATTGTAGACTGCTCCAGCAATAAAAGCAACAAATCTTAACATATAGCTATGATAGACAAAAGCATCTCTATTTTTCAAATCATCTGTTAGACCTTCAGCATTCAAGATATTGAGGTCAAGATAACTTTTGTAGGATGCTTTGGCTTTGTCTAACAACGTCATATCCTGTAAGATGTATCCTGAATAGTATAAAAAACATATACGAATAGTCTGCCAATTGGAGGCTTGGGAGCCATTGATGAAAGCGTTCTGTCCATTCAGTGCCCTACCCCTTATCCAATTATCGATAGAATCTCGATCAATTGGTTTGATTACTGAACGTATGGCAGAATAACCTTGGTACATTCCGAGAAAGGCCGTTTCAATAGGTGTATGCCAAGAAACTGTATTGGTTCGTGCCCAAGCTTTTAGAATATCAACAGCCTTATTTAAATAAACTTGTTGCCTGGCAGAATCACTTACCGTCACAACTTTGAGAGCAAGAGCCACTACGCGGCCTGAGTCATCACCAGCTGCTTTTTCGGCAATAGTTCTCTGTTGCGCATCTGTCGGGTACAAAGTTGAATAAGGGATTATCTTGGCCGTAAGAGCCTCATTAGCGGTAGTTTCATACAGCGCATTCACTATACTGCTGTCCCCCCCACGAACCTCGGCCATCAGCTTACGATACCCCTCTTGGTCAAATAGAAGATTTTTGGATGCCATATCAAATAGGTCCCCTGAAGATGTTACTGCCTTTTTCGAAAGTTCATCCTTCGTTTGCTCGTCAAGTAATTGTTTTTGACAACTTGTTCCGAGAGCGCATACTCCAACAAGGAGCATCATGCTTATTTTAATAGAATTCATAAGTCGAAATATAAAATATATAAATAAATCTAATTCTTAAGCTTTCATTGGTATCTGCAATCTTCTAATATCATTCCGCATCTAACTGACTATAATTAAGAGGCTTAGTCATTGACCAATAACAAGACGTTTTTATTTCGTCCTAACATCCCACCATACGCTAGTCTGCACATTATCTTTTCCACCTAATTTTTCCAAAGCAGATGCGTAGCCTTTGGGATCCAATGCGGATATATTGGGCGGATATGTTAACCGATGCACACTATTTGGATCTGTCGAAGCCTCGGGGTTGTCATTATTCAGCCTGGAATATAACTTTGGAAATCCTGTTCTGCGATATTCAGCCCAAGCCTCCGGACTCTGAGGAAATAATGCAAGCCATTTTTGGGTAATGATCTGTTCCAATTGCTTATCTGCACTGACACTAAATTTAACAGGTATATCTGTTAATGCCGGCGTCTGAAACACATCATTCAATGCAGCAGGCGTCTTCACGCTTTCAATATATGTATTCCCAATCGTGGTTTCTATTCCCCACTGATCCATAGATGCCTTTATGCCCTGCTTATAGTATTGCTCGGGGGTCTGCTGACCGACATTCCAGCCTTTCAATTTTGCTTCCGCCAGTAAAAAATACGTTTCGGCAGTGACCATAATTGGAAAAGGAGCCTGGCCTTGATTTTGAAAGCCAATTTTTATGGCAAGATTGGAATTATCGTCGGCGGTGTTTCCAACAGCTTGCATCTGTGCGATACTCAGCCCATTTCTCACCCCCTTAAACTTTCCGGAATTCTTAGCAGGCGAGAAATATACCGGTAATCGTGGATCATCATAACCTTGCAATATACTTTGCATGGCAGCACTCATCCGAAACTCGCCCCAATTGGATATTGCCGCTAGCGGATTTGGTGTATTATTGCTGACTTTCAGTAATGCATTGTCACCCGCAACTTGTAATACCCCCCCTGCTGCTGCTGCAGCAGCATCTTCGGCCTCTTTGCGCGCCATTGCAGGCTCCACTGCGGATATCCTTAATGCTATCCGCAACCGCAAACTATTGGCAAATCGGAGCCATTTTTTTGTATCACCGGCATAAATAAGATCTCCATCTCCCAATCCACTCACTGCATCGGCCTTGCTAAGGGTTGCTGCTGATTCTTTCAGAATCTTGATAAAATCCATGTAGATCTCTCGCTGACCATCAAATAAAACTACGCTCTTTTTATTGCCGGCTTCGCTATAAGGTAGTGGACCGTATGCATCGGTAAGAAGCTGGTAGGTATATACTTTCCAAACTTGTGCTATGGCATAGATTGCTGGATTATCCAGTACTGCCCCGGGGGCAGTATGGCCCAGTACTTCTGCAAGTTGGTTCTGACCAATATAAAATTGATCCCAAGAACCATTGAGCCAACTCCCTACCATGACATTTCGGTCACTTGGAAACTTGGTCTGAACACATGAAAAATACTGCGCACGCTGATCGGTAAACAGCGATTGAAAGAGCTGATAGGTTCCACCGCTACCGGTTCCCGCCATAATCCCATAATACTGTGATGCGGAAAATAGATATTTGAGGGATAGGGCGTCAACTGCTGATAAAGCATTGGGGTTTTCATTGAGATCCGTAATATCTTTTTTGCATGAAGTGATCAATACACTTCCTACAATAAGGGAAGCAATGGCTATTTTTATTTTATTATTATTTCGTTTCATCTCATATAAATTTAAAATTGTAACCGGATGTCAAGGCCATACAAACGTGTCGGCGGAAGGCCAAATGACTCCAAACCAACCGACGTTGCAGCGCTGCCCACAACTGATTCAGGATCAAAATTTTTGGCTTTATTCATCAGAAAGAAAAGATTGCGTCCAGTCAATGAAAATGTCGCACCTTTAATAAAACTTTTTTCGAGAATAGATTCTGGCAAGCTATAGCTAATCAATAGCTCACGAAGCCGGATATTTGATGCGCTGTATGTAAACTGTTCACCAATGGGCGTATTTCTGCCGCCTATAGCTTGAAAATATTGTTCAGCAGTTATTGATTTGCTGTTTTTATCCCCATTGGCATACACACCATCGAAAATAAAACCTTCGCGGCCGACTAATGTACGTGTAGACAATCCATCACTGTCTATCACGGCATCTGTCAACGAAGACACAACCCCACCAATTCGTGCAGAAATCAAGAAGCTCATGGCCCAGTTTTTATATTTCAACGTATTACTCCATCCTCCAATCCAATCTGGTCGGGTATTGCCGAGATAAACGGATTGTTGGGAAGTAACCAAAGGCATACCAGAATCTTCATCAACTAATATCCGTCCCTGGGTATCGCGTACGAAGCCTCGGCTGTATAGCTCACCAAATGGACGACCAACAACAGCTTTGATTGTATTCATAAAATCTGATGCGCCAACGTATTCGTTTAATCCTCCAAAAATAGAGAGTACTTTATTGTCATTCTGTGCGTAATTAAAAGATGTCTTCCATGAAAAATTTTCTCCTCTTATTGGCGTGCCCTCCAGCATGATTTCAAATCCGTTATTTCTTACATCCCCGGAATTAATATATTGCGAAGTAGATCCTGAGGCCGTCGGTAGCGTAACATTAAAGAGTTGATCTTTTGTATTCGTATTATAATAGGTAAATGAAAGACCCAACCTATTCGCCCAAAAATCGACATCAAAACCGGCCTCGTAACCAGTCGTACGCTCTGGACGCAATTGATCATTAAATAAAGTGGTTGATGGTAAAACGAGAATGCTCGATCCTCCTTGAACGGTAGAATAAGGGGCCATCAGTTGATAAGGACCCGCATCGTTCCCTGTGCGTGCCCAGGATCCACGGATTTTGGCAAAACTAATTATATCTGGAAGTTTGACCATATCCGACAACACAGCAGTGAGACCAATAGACCCAAATGGATAAACATTTTCATTCTTAGGAAGAGTGGATGAACGATCAATCCGCCCAGTCAAATTAAGAAAAAGGAATTTTTTAAAACCTACATCTGCAGCCGCAAAAACCGATTGTTTTTCAAACGCGTAGGTATTGCGCGTCGTAATAGATTGCAAGGCATTACCCGTATTAAAAAAATTGGGATAGATCAATTGTGTATTGTTCGTATTGCCGATCACAAATTTATTATATTGTATATTAGCTCCCCCATTAGCATTAAGCGTCCAATGTTCACCGAACTGTGTATTATAAGTCAACAATAAATCATTATTGAGTTCCAGTGCATCGTTGTTGCCAATCTGATAGTTGCCATTTGGTGCAATGACATAAGTATCATTATACCAGCGTAGATCATAACTGTCCAATGATCGATCCATCCCAGAACGAAACATCACATTGAGATTGGGCAATATTTTGTAATTCAATGCGACAAAACCCATTATACGATTTCGCTCATCCACTGTCGGCGTATTGTTCATTATCCAATACGGATTTTGGCCTCCGTTTGAGGTGGGATTCCAGTAATTTTGTCGTAAACGACCGTTTTCATCTGTAAATTGATAGTTTTTTATATCGGCCAAGTCGATATTGGTAGGTACCCGTACAATCTGGCGATTTACATTATCGAACGTTTCCCCTGTCTTGATGGCATTGTTCACCCTTTGGTATAAGTAAGTTAACTTGCTGTCATAAGAAAACCGGCTAGTTCCCAAATCTCCGCCCAACCGTAAGTTCAGATTATGCCTGATCATCTTATTTTTATCGACAATACCACCAGCGTAAGTATTCGTATAGGAAAAATAAGCATTTGTATGCTCGGTTCCGCCATTGATGGCGAGGCTATTTATTGTGGTAATACCTGTCTTATAGAAAGATTTGTAATTATCGGGATTTGTACTATAAGGGACTTTTTTGCTGGCATCCTCAGGGCGTAAACTCCAGGAATCCACAAACAATTTGCTATCTAGCTTAGGACCCCAGGAATATTCGCTGGAGGGAATATATTCCCCATTGCTGCCCTGTCCATACTCTTGCTGAAAATCATGTAGCTGCATCGCTGCTTCAAGTTGCGTACTAGACCCGAAGCTAATTCCGATCCCTTTTCGGGCATTACCTTTCTTGGTCGAGATCAACAATGCTCCATTGGAAGCCCTGCTTCCGTAAAGCGCTGCTGCGGAAGCACCTTTCAAGACGTTGACAGATTCAATATCATTAGGATTTACGCTCGAAATCCCATCACTTACATCCCGCCCACCCGTTGCATTTCCGGGAGAAGTCGTCGCAAAAGAATAATAATTATTATTGATAGGAATCCCATCCACAACAACAAGTGCCTGGCTATTGCCGGTCATCGACCGCTCACCTCGCAACACGACCCTACTGGATCCACTAACCCCTGATGAAGAGCGTGTAATATCCAATCCTGCTACGCGTCCGGACAATGAATTAGCAATATTCGGTTCAGGAACTTTAGCAAAAGACCCCACATCAAGCGACTGGGCGGCATAGGTCAAGGTCTTCTTTTCTTTCTTTATACCCAATGCAGTTACCACAACTTCTTCAATCTTCTCACTGGACGAAATCATTTCTACTATCAGATTCTTCTGACTGGATACACTTACCGTCTGCGCGGTATAACTTACATACGAGAACGATAGCATTGCATCGGGTTTTACCACAATGGTAAATTCCCCCTGTGCATTTGTGGCTGCCGCTTTTGATCCACCGATTTCTTTAATCGTGACACCTTGGAGCGCCAACTTGGTATCCTTATCGATTACCTTACCACTCACACTGAATGCTTGCTGAGCCGCACTAATCTGTGCATAGAGGGCCAAGGCGGGAATAAGCCCCAAGGTCTTTGAAATTGAATTCATTGATTATAATTTATTAAGGTTTAAAATTGTATTTCATTACTTTACATCCAGCTCAACGAATCTGCATGAATCACGTTCGCGCTAAAACCGTCATTGAGGCACTCAGCTTAGCAACTTTTTTTATTTCAAGGTATTATCCTCCCCAAACAGATTATTTTCCGTAGATACCTAATCTATTGAGCGTATCTATTCGTAATAATAAAATCTATAATTAACTATACTGTAAACAGAAGAGCCTCGTTTTGCAGCTCGTCCAAAAGTTGTTTAAGTTTATCCAGGAAAAAACCTGAATCAATTAGTCGCAGAATAAAAATAGAATCAACACCTATCATCCGCAAACCTTTCTAGACGAAATACACTATTTCCTAGATCAAACTATAATTGTGTATATCCCTAAACTCAGACAACGAAAAAAGAAGCGAAATTTTCGATTCTCAAAGGCTATATTTCACCTAATTAGCAGTATTTAGCACTGACCGAGTCGAAGGGAACAATAATTTTAAAACAAAGGGTGACCTCAACCATACATTCTCCAGGATTCCTGTCACATAATTGTTGTCCTTCAAAAAATTCTAATCGTACAACTACATCCGTCCTGTACGAAAATTTTGTGACGATATTGGAAGAAATTACCACAGGTTGAGGACTTAATTACATAACCCTATATCGGTAATTTTATGCTGGTGATATGCTATAAAATAGGCCTCAGAACTCAATAAAAAACTATAAATAAGATTGATAACAGCTTTGATAATTCTCTGAAACTGCACAAGAATTCACTCTACCTTGGGATAGGTAACTGAATCAAGCAAACTTTTTCACAAAGTTCACTCCACTTCAAGACCTTACGATGCAGTATATCGTAGATTTCACAGCTAATAAAACAAACTATGCGATGGGGTGGCCTTGGTCTTCTATAAGAAGAAGGATGTCTAATTATTTCTTTATTATGCCTTCCATGATTAGCTGTATAGTTCTTTCGGAAGTATATTTGCAGTCTGGTATATTGTGATTTGATAACGAACCTCCCATCATCATAATCAGTAGCAACAGATCACTTGTTCCGTTAAAATCCGTTCTCAATAAGCCTGATGCTTTAGCGTTTTCAATGGGTTTTGCAAATAGCTTAAACAATTTATCAGATGTAGGTATACCATCTTTTTCTTCCATATACGGAACAAGCAGGTTATATTCAACACGCTTTTTTAATAATATATCAAGCAGTTTTACAAAAGCCTGATCATTATCTTCTAATCTAGCTGCATATGTTGCTAATCTTTCAAGAGTGTAAACAAATATTGCAGTTATCATAGCACTTTTATCCGGGAAATGACGATAAAATGTCATTCTGGAAACAGCGGCCTGCTTTGCAATCTCAGTAAGAGGAACATCAGGTCCTTTCTTTTTGAATAATTCTAACGCTGTTTTTATTAGTGCTGTATTATTATGTATGGCGTCCGCTCTTTTCATTGTATTTTTTTTAGTGCTCTTATTTCCGTCGTAATTCTTCATTAAATTTAACAATTTTTAAATGTTACAATAAGTAACTTTTATATTTTTTTTATACCTTTACTAAAAGTTACTATATGTAACACTTAATAAAGATATGGACATTACACACGTATGCTACTTTAAATGGGAAATTCGGAAGGGACTCGGTGTATACTGTCTAACCTTACATGCAACTACAATAGATTAAATATAAATAATCATTAAATATTTAAATAATTAAAATTTCAAAGTTATGAAAAAAAAAGTTGCTATAGTTACTGGTGCAGGTAGTGGTATAGGTCGCGCGATTGCACTTAAATTAGGTCAGGGCGGGGCTCGTGTCGTCGTCAGTGATATCCAGGAAGAAGGTGGTCTGCAGACTGTAAAAGAGCTTCATGAAATGGGTGCTTCGGCTATATTTGTTAAAGCCGATATCAGTAAATTAGCGGATCATGAAGCCCTGATTGCCGCTACTGTTAAACGTTTTGGAGCAGTCCATATTGCTGTTAATAATGCCGGAATTGGTGGACCATTTATTCCTGTTGAAACCTATTCTCTTCAAGATTGGAATAGGATAATTGCTATTAATTTAACCGGTACTTTTTTTGGTCTTAAAACGCAGATCCCTGCAATTAAAGCTGCTGGAGGTGGTGCTATAGTTAACGTAGCTTCCATAGCCGGGATATTGGGTGTACAGCTGCAGTCAGCTTATACAGCTTCCAAACATGGCGTTGTAGGCTTAACTAAATCAGCCGCATTAGATTGCGCCCTAGACAATATCCGTATAAATGCCGTTTGTCCAGGTACCGTTGTTACCCCCCTAGTCATGGAAGCCGCTAAAGCTCTTCAGACTACAATTGAAGCCAATGTTGCCCTATGGCCTATGGGAAGACCCGCAGAGCCTTCAGAAATCGCAGAACTGGTTGCTTGGCTTTGTTCTAATAAGGCTTCCTATGTAACAGGTGTTGCTTATCCTGTGGATGGAGGGATGTCGGCATTATAATCGGTATATCACAATGGACCACCCTGAAAGTATACAATAAGTATTACTGATGGGTAGTCCTTAGAGGGATCTAATTGCTTTAATCAAAAAACTGGATCTCAACCCGAATATTACCACATTGCTTGCGCAGAAACATTCGACCAACAAGAAAGTCGTTCCCCTGAAAATAGAAAGGTTGTATTGACTGAAAACGGACAGGAGCCTGCTCTTCTGCATACATTATTTATTCTTAACTTCCTTTATTGGAAAACTAACGTTAAATGAATTATTTTCAAAAGATGGATGATCTGTACCTTCCGAAGGTTCGCTAATTGAAGCCGCAGCAAACAAGGCTATGGGTTGTCCGTTTTTATCTGTTACAACAAAAGGACGTTCCAGATGTGATAATTGAACTACTTTTCCGTTTGTCTTTTTCATTTCACGCAACGAGATTAATGGATGTGCCGCAGCCGCCCAGTCCAGCCCATTTGTCGACGTAATTAAAGCAAGCGCTCCAAATTGAGGCACCAGCTTTTTACTATGGGAATAGTACTTAACCGCCGCATAAAACCTTTTTCTTTTTTTGTCATACCACATACAAGGATCTTCACAGGCCATCTCTGCTGAAGTAAATACCTCCCCCACCATTTCGTAGGGCCCATCGGGCTTTTTACTTGCCGCCATATAAAAGGTCATATTTCCAACGTTTGGTTTTCTTGATTTATACATCATGTAATAACGTCTGTCCGGCCCTTCTACCACTGTAGGATTCGTCGTTACTTCAAAAGTATTGATATTGTCAGGCTTCATTAAGGGCACAGCAGGTTTTTCATAATTACCACTCAACAAATCCTCAATACTTTTTGCTTTAATCACACCAATACCCTGTGTACAGTTATACTTTAACCAATGTGCCCAGTCTCTACTTACTTCTTTATCTGCACTTATCGCAAAAGAATTATCAAAAGAGTTACTGACATAAAATAGGTAATAATACTTTCCAAATTTACGGATCAAAGGGTTATGCATCGTGTAACGATCCCAGCTCGAAGCCTTCCCATCGCCTTTCAAAACTGTAGTAGTATAATGATAAGGTCCATTCAAATTAGCTGATACAGCATGCGCAATTTCGGAATATTTTAACCAGCCACTGAATCCATTGAAAATATAATTCATCGGATCGTCATCCAAGGCCCTTCTTCCATGTGTCCACCGGGAATAAAACATATGATAATTACCATCTTCAGCTTTGATCACACTACTACACCATGTGTAATGATCCTTTGAATAAAAAATACCTGCAGAATCGACCTCTCCCAATACGGATCGAAGGTTTAGATCGTCTTGCGCTGTAGATTTATGTGGAGTGACGGTCGACAGTACAGCACCAAAGAAAAAAAATAGGTATGGTTTTAAATTCATCATAAAAAATAGTCTTCGGATTTGCATTGCTGATATTTAAGGATTAATAAGTAAAGCATCTTCCCACTTTAAACGTCCGGGATATCCCCAGTTTTCTTTCGATAGATCGCAGAAATCTCCATAAGCCCGCATCTCGTTATTCAGTAAAGTTTTTAAAGATCTTATGGTCTCGTGCTGATCTTTATCTTCTGCCAGGTTATTGATCTCTAACGGATCCTTAGATAAGTCAAATAGTTGTATAGGATGATCTCCATCAACGTTATATAAGATAAGTTTTTTATTGTCTTTAATCAGCGCACGTTGAAGATTCGAATAGGTCAGAAACAACCGGTCTCGACCCTCGAATTTCCTTTTTGTAAAAACATTATTCATTGATCTTCCACTTACAGTTTTCGCTTGGGGCAATTTGGTTATTTCACATAGTGTAGGAAATACATCTGTGAGGTAACACAAGGCATCTGTCTGTTTATTGGAAGGAATACCCGGACCACTAAAAATTAAGGGGACACGCATGGAATGATCGTATAGGTTTTGTTTCCCCAATAGACCATGCTGACCGACGGCAAGGCCATTATCTCCCGCGAATACGACAATCGTATTATCAATTTGGGCAGTTTTACGGAGGGCTTCCATTATTCTCCCAATTTCATGATCAACCGCTGTAATCATCGCATAATACTTGGCAATTTCCTGTTTTACACGATCAGGATTGCGCGGCACTGGTAATAGTTGCTCGTCGCGTACAGCTAATTCTCCATTGTTAAATGGGTGGCGCGGCATAAAATTGCCAGGTAAAGAAATATTTTTTTTGTCATAAAGCGACAAAAATTCCGTTGGTGGGGTTCTTGGATCATGTGGTGCACTAAAGGCTACATACATTAGAAAAGGACTATCCTGTTGTTGATTTAAGAATTTAATGGCAGCATCCGCATAACATACTGAAGAGAATTCATCAGCCTGAAATTCATCCTTATACGCTCCCTTAGGATCGTAATGATGTAGGCGAGGTTTCCAGTGTCCACCTGATTTTTCCTCATGCATACCTCCAAAAAATATATTATCCCCACTAGCGAAAGAGCGGTTAAATGACTGTAGGTTGCTATGCCATTTACCAGTTGAAAAAGTACGATAACCATTATCTCTGAATAATTCTGGGAAGGTTTTTTCACTAGGAGGAATATTACGACCATCTGAATGGACATTAAATACAGGCCTCCCTGTGAGTAGCATTGCCCGGCTCGGTGCACAGACAGCCCCCCCCAATGAGCCCATAATATGCGCTTGGGTAAATGTGGTCCCACTTTTTACAAGCTTGTCCAGATTAGGTGTATGTATTTCGTTGTTACCAAGTGCCCTAATGGTATTGAATCGTTGGTCATCTGTCAGGATGACAAGCACATTATAAGGTTTTGCCTGCTGAGCTTTAACGACTGATCCGGCCAACACTAGACATATATATATTGCTATAATGCTATAGGTTTTCATAGGTATGTTTATTGGTTTATCAAATATTTTAATTAACATTAGTTTAGACAACCAAGTTTAATTTGCCTACTTACTTATAAAGCTTATTTTTTAAACAAGGTTTATAAGTTTAATTCCTTTGCAAAAGTGATCCTATAACAAGCACTTCGATCACTTTAACTGCTCAGCACAAGGTTCGATTTGACACCAAATTTCAGTCAGTTCATCTCCTACTTCATGTTTCCGTCGAATCCTTCGAATAGTGTACTAAGTTCTTTTGCCTTTTCAGGATAATCTGCTATTATATTTGTTCTTTCACTTGGATCCCAAGCAATATTATACAATTCTTCAATAGCTTCAGGAGATTTTCCTGAGAGCTGATTGCCACTTGCCGGTATCCGCCTGTATTTCCAGTCGCCAGATCGAACAGCCTCAATATGTCCATAATTTACCAAGAATATTGGTCTATGTGAGAGCTTTAGATCCTCCGCTTTACCATTCAATAAAGAATCTATTGCCTGACCATCGATCAATTTTCTGGGAAGGGAAGCCCCGGCCCATTTAGCCACTGTCGGCAACACATCTAAATTACTGATCGCCTGTCTAATAACCTTTCCTTCTTGAGCATATCCTTTTCCATAGACAATAAAAGGAACACGCACTCCACCTTCAGTTGTCTCCCCTTTCGAACCTTTAAATACTCCCGCCGTGCCTACATGCCAGTTTTTTGTTGCATGGTCATCTGACATTCGTGATGGATAAGCAATCCAGGGTCCATTGTCACTTGAGAAAATCAGAATTGTATTGTCGGCTAATCCCTTTTTCTCGACCGTTCTCCAAAGTTCAGCAAAATTATGGTCTAACCGATGCATCACTGCTCCAAGAGTGCCTGCATTCTGTTGATCAGCAAACTCATTCTTTCTGTTGGCAAAAGCCAAGGGAAGGTGGGGAAAGTTATGTGCATAATATAAAAAGAATGGATGATCTTTATCTTGACTTTCAATGAAGTTCACCGTTTCCCTATGGTACAATGCACTGAGATCTGAATCATCTGGCGTCAAGACCTCTGGCTTTCTATTTCTAAAAATTTTAATAACAGAATCTGTTTTTACATAGGGGGTATGATAATCATGACTATACAACATACCATAGAAAAAATCAAAACCTTGCTTATTGGGATGATGATAGGCCTGTTTATCACCAAGGTGCCACTTGCCAATTAACGCCGTTTGATACCCCACCTTTTTTAGCAGCTCAGCAATTGTCTCTTCCTCATTAGGTAGCCCAAGATCTGATCCAGGACCAATGGGTGCCGGCAGATTGTAACGGGAAGCATATCGTCCTGTCAATGGCGATGCTCGCGAAGGCGTACAAGATGGCGTTGAAACCACAAAGTTTGTTGCTCTGACCCCTTTACTAGCGATCGAGTCCAAAAAAGGAGTTGAAATATTTGGGCTGCCATAACAACTAAGATCGCTGTAGCCAAATCATCTGTAAGAATTAAGATAATATTAGGCTTCTTGTGTTGGGCATAAACAAAAGGAACAACAAGAATCATGGTCACTGCCATCAAAAATTTAGCATATCGCAGGTTTCGTTGTGTCATCGTATTTAGTATTTATGATTAAGGTATTTAGCCCAAAAATAACATACATCACAATTGACAACAAAACTTTCTGTACCAAGCTTGCATTTTCCTATAAAAAAGAAAGAGATATTGGTAGCTGGCTTTAAGAAACTGACAAAAGGTACCAAGTCCGAAGTTTAATGAAATAGTAACTATTGGATGGTCCTATCTTTGAAAGATGGCAATAAAGTATTATTAACATCTGTATTACCAAAAGACAAAAAATACATCTTGCTTGAGATCTCTACGACCTCATCTTCAGTCAAGACTTGTGGATCATCGAATTTGATCTAGAAAACAACTGATTTGGTATAGAAAAATAACGTTTAATTGAAAAATCACGCGAGTTTTGAAATATGTAATTGGATTTGAACGCTTTTATTCAAATGATCTAAAGTAAACAGGGTATTGAAGCCTAAAAACAAATTGGTAAAGCTTTTAGAGAGATATTTGCCACACAGCATTATTAAGATAGAAATAAAAGCTTTCACAAACAATTTACGCACGAATAAAATTGAACATAATAAAGATGAAGAAAATACTTTTTACTTTAAGCATCACGGGATTGTTGTTAACGGGTTGCTCCTACTTCACTAAACTGAGCCGGGGTAAAAAAAAACTTCACCACTATCTCTAGAACTTATTCCTTCGGAAGATATAGCGATCCAAAATCCAAATGGTAAGATACAACTATATGCTAGGGCAGCAAACCGTGCTGACGCTTCCGCGACCCTGATTGTGGAGAAAACATTTAAACTGGAGAAGCTTCCGGCAACGATTAGCATGGATCTTCCTAAAAATCACGAAAGACTTATTCGCCCAATTGTAGCCCACGGAAAAAAGATCAGTTATTATGGTACCATACAATGGGATTCAAAAGATATATATCCACGCGATCAAATAAGTATTCGATTTCAATTATAACATTTTTATCATAAAACATAGATATGTCGAAACAAAACAATTTACCAAAACTATTACTAATAATAACATTAGGCACTGTGCCAATTTTCAATTCTTGCACCGAAGAGACTATTGTGGAAAGAATTATTTTTCCCGATAACAATGATGACCAACAAACTAGAAATACGATTGTAGCGTATAATATATTCAACGATAATCTTTATCTGGATAAAAGTTTTCCAGTACCAGATAATGCCTCAGCGTATATAAAAAAAGAAATCTGGGAAAAAGAACAAAGAGCAATAGATGAACACAAGAAAAAATTTAAATTATTTACTGACATTATTCCTGCAGAATATCGAAAGGAAATCACACAGCTCACCTTTTTCTATCCGGAAGAGGGGCCTTATACATATGCTTATATGGGGGTTCGAAAAAATAGTTCTTTAAGTCAATTTTCTTTAGGGCTCTCTTATGAGATAGGGAAGGATAAAACAAAAATACCTTCTGTTTCGGGCCCAAATAATAAATTCAATACATTAGGCTATGATTTTACAATTTATATAATGATTCATGAATTTGGACATTATATAACTAAAAATAAAACCCAGCAGTACTTAAGTTATAATCCCAAAAGTGATCGCTATATACCTGTGTATAAAGAAGGGTCATATATTAAGCAAATTTTCGAAATTTCTTGGAGTAAAATTCCAATTGAAATAGTCACAACTGGAGACGCAAATAAAATTTTTAATACTATACCGGGAAACTTTGTCAGTCTTTACGCGTGTGCATCAATAGATGAAGATGCGGCCGAGACATTTACTCACTTCGTGTTATCAAATGATAAGCCTGAAGATGTAGATGGAAAAAGCAAAAAAATACTTCTTTTTTATAAAGACCCAGACATGCTAGCGATAAGAAATGGGATTAGAAAAAATTTGCAAAAACTGGGGATAAAAACAGATATTCCTAATAAATAATTAACTCAATAAGATTTAGCTGTTTGCAAGGCGAAGTCTTTTTGTGTTTTTACAATGTTCAAAAGTAAACAAATTGAAGGGGACAAAGGATATTATTATTGATAACAAAACTGATACAGTTAAATATTTTTAATTACATTTTTTAATGAGATATTTATTAATTTTTCTCTTATTTACAATTTCCCGCTTAAATATACAGGCGCAAAACAACACTATACATAAGTCTGGAAATGCAGCTTCCAATGGTTTTTCGGAAGAAAAGCTGAAACGTATTGACAATCTTATGCAGCAGGCTGTTGACAAAAATTGGATTAAAGGTGCAATTGGATTTATTGCACACAATGGCACTATTGTTTACAATAAGGCTTTCGGTATAGACGATGTCAATAAAAATACACCAATGAAGACAGACCTTATTTTCCGCATTGCTTCGCAAACAAAAGCCATTACAAGTGTAGCCGCAATGATGCTTTTCGAAGAAGGAAAGTTTTTACTTGATGACCCCATTTCAAAGTACATTCCTTCATTTAAAAATCCGCGTGTACTGGACCGCTTTAATCCTAAGGATACTACCTATACCACAAAGCCCGCAAAACGGGAGATCACTTTCCGTGATTTGCTGACACATACCTCGGGTATTGATTATCCACAAATAGGTTCAAAGAAGATGAGAGCCATTTACGCTAAAGCAGATATTACTGTGGCCTTTTCGGATAAAAAACGCTCACAGGTAGATGATATTAATAAATTGGGTACACTCCCACTGGTTGCACAACCCGGTGAGAAATTTATTTATAGTGCAAGTACAGATGTTCTTGGACGATTGGTAGAAATTATTTCTGGAATGAGTCTGGACAATTTTTTCCATACAAAAATTTTTAAGCCATTGGGAATGAACGATACTTATTTTTACTTGCCTCAAGCGAAGCAATCTCGCCTTGTAAAAGTGTATACTGAAGACCCCAAAACACATGAGCCTATTCTTTGGCAACAAAATACCATGCCTGGTGCAACTGTCGATTATCCTATCAATAAGGATGACTATTATAGTGGGGGTGGCGGCCTTGTATCCACGATCCAGGATTATGCGGTCTTTCTACAGATGCTTCTAAATAGCGGAGAGTACAATGGTCATAGATTACTTGCGACACATACAGTTGAGATAATGACTAAAAATCAGATTGGCGATATTCGAGTGACTTTTGACAATCAAAAATTTGGATTAGGTTTTGCAATTACAACAAAAAAAGGACGTTTGAAACGTGAGCAATCTGCTGGTACTTTTTGGTGGGGAGGGATCTTTGGAACTATGTATTGGTGTGACCCAAAAGAAAAAATTGTAGCGCAACTTTATACGCAGCAATTACCTTCTTCACATGCTAAAAAATTTGCTGCAAAATATAAGACTTTGGTATATCAGGCATTGAATTAATTTATGGCTTCAAAGTCTAAACAGCTAACTTAAATAATAGTTTTGAATACATTCAACAGCAATCTTCCTTAAGGAAGATTGCTGTTGTTTATTTGGGTATTAGGAATATTCACAAGTGTCCTAAATAAATTTTAAAGGCATGTTTCCATTAAAAAGAAGGCTATTTTTAGATCATTCTAATTTTGCCCCTAGTTTTAGTCTGAAAAGATCCCTAGCGGGCCGGCGGTATTCACCTTGGCCCACTTGAGCAGCATATCATTCACCTTTTCTGCATACTGTTGTACATTCGAATGATCCTGAAATAGGAAATATTGCATTCCCAATGCATAAACCTTATCAGTAACATCCCTTGTTCGTCTTTCATTTTCTCTCGGTAGTGTAGAAACTGCTTCAATCAAAACTGTCGTCGAATCATTCGCTTTTTCCGTAACTTCTTTTCTAATAAGCTCCTAGGCTTGAAGCGAAGCCTTAAGATCCAGCTTGAATCGTAAGTCAATTTGTCCATAACCAATTTGTTAAAATAATTAGATGTAGCGGTTCCCAATCCCCTCTAGCCAAACAGAGTATGGATGCAGCAACTTTGAGTTTTTTGTAATTTTTATTTATAATTAATTTTTAAAATTTATGGCAAATTATAATTGCACTTCGGCATAGATTAATAGTTTTTCGGCATATCGCATCAGAACAACATCGGCTCCGGCACTGCGGTCCCAAGCTCCTGAAATTTTTGACGGAACGACTTTTTTATAACAGTAGCTCGAAAAAGAAGTATCTGATTTGCCAGGGGCATCCGGCGAGGATGGTTTGGTGATGTCAATCGTAATTCCATTGACGACAGTTCCAGGAGAAACAATACTCAGGGTAAGCCATGGATCCTGGTTTGCAAATGGTTTTTTACAAACTTTCCTGCACCCTAAACCCAACGCGAATAGCTTTAAGACCGATAAGTCCATGTAGATCCTCTACATCAAATTTTTCGACATCCTCATTTAATAAGCCTTTGTGCTGCAACAAGTTGAAATACCCCAAGTATTCAGCCTCTTCATGAGCATGTGAATAGACAACGACTAATTTTCCTCTTTGCGTAATACGCTCCGTCGAGCCTTTGATCTTTGCTTTGTCAATACGTTTTTTTGCTATTTCATAGCGTACATTGTAAGATCCGTTGATATCAAACTGCTTTTCATCCATTTTAAAACGGATGGAAATCGGCGTTGCAAAGACCAGGATTAGCGATGTAACCTCCAGCTGGTTGGGCAGTTCAGGTTGGAGCTTTCTAAACTGAACTTCCATTTCACACATGACCTGTAGTTGCCATAAGCGTAAATTTTTGAGATAATATAGCTCAAAATTTCTATCGGGCGCAATGGAAGCACCAATATACATATTATGTTCGATGCCATCGGTTTTATAACGCTCGTAATAATGCGGGAAGTACTCCTGCGCCTCAGCTTGCTTTACGTCAAGAATAGTCGCCAGCTTTTTATTGATCAGCTTGATGGAGTTGTCATAATCCTGCCGTGCCTCATAAAATCCGACTATCGCAGGATTTATTCGATCGAAATAGGCATCGATATCACTAAGGATAAGACTATTTTTATTGTTCTTTCTAAAATTCTCCAGAATAGGATGTACTTCCAAATTAAAATGATCTAGCATAAGCTGCTCCGTATCGGTAGAAAGGGAAAGGTGAAGCATTTCCAGATTACGCTCCAGATCAAAAACTTTTTGTTCAAACAACGGTAATTTATGCGTCTGATTTATTTTGGTAAAAACTGCGATCAGATTTATTGTTTGGTTGATCAAATCTTGCGTAATGGCCTGATTTCTGGATTCTGAAGAGCCCTGAACATCTATCTGACCATAGAGCGGATAAACGTTGTCAAATACAATTTCCTGTAGCGTATAATCTTTACCAAAGGCCCTATTGTTGAGATAATGTATCGCTTCCTCCTGAAACCGCCATTTTACACTTGGGTGAATAGAGGTATATTCTTTTTGTATGACTGCTTCAATCTGGTTTTCTGTTTCGGAAAATGCCTTGGATACCTTGTCCTTTACAAAGGGTAATATAAAGTCGAGTTTATTAGCATTCACCGAATTCAGTTCCCGAACTCTCGACGAGGACATTTCCAATAAACCCAGCATTTTGTCGCCCTGTATCAAGGGGACAAAGATAAAGCTCTTCACGTGCTGCTTTTTCAGTTTATCAATAAAATACGCTTTTTTTGAATCTGTAATGGGTATCTTATCGATATCCGGAACAACTAAAAGCTCACCATTCTTTAGCATACTTTCCATTGTCTCATTATACAGCATTTCTTCACATTCTGCTATCGTTGAATCATATAGCAGATGACTATACGGCTGTTTTTCGACAATTCTCAAATTGTATTCATTCCGAACTCTTTCAAATGAGGTAAATCCTATCCGCAAATCATCTATTTTATAGATAGACCTGAAAATGCTTTCTATTTCTTCTAAATGAATCGAGCTATCTTCACGTAATAGATTACTTTTAAAGCTTGATACGGCATTTTCAACCGTTGAATCGAAGAGAGTCATAATCGAAAATCCTTTCAGTATCCAGCTTTGTTCAGGAAATTTAGTCTTCCATAAAGCTATGTCCGAAAAATTATCAATCAGCTCAGTAATGTCTTCTGCCGAAAGATCCACCGCTTTATCTGTCGGAATAATATCCATAAAATCCACATTGAACAAAACTCGGTAATGATATGTGATATTATTTTTATCGGGAATATCCAGAAACAGGGGGGGGGCCATGGCATCAACTTTGACGCCGTAGTAATGACTGATGATCAAACAGCAATTCAGAATATAGTAAGTATCTGCCGATATGTCCCTAAAACTAAAATCATAATGATCACCCGCATCCTTTAAGATTTTATCTAATCGTTCGGTATGATTAAACGTATATAAATGAAAGGGGGCCGTAATGGCTTTCATTTCATTTTGCGTCAGCGATTTTGGCAACAGGTCGGCCAAAAGGACTTTGACAACAGCTTCATAGGGGCGCAGGTCTTCCATTTTTTCGATCCCTTCGGTCAGTTCAGGATATTTTTTGATCTCTTCCAGCAACGCCTTAGCGTAGGTAGACTGAAAATCAACTTTGGACAAAGCCATTTCCTCGAAAGATGCTATAAGCTTATGAAAGGCAATCAGGGTCTTGAAAGGACTCGAACCGAATGAGAAGTTAAATTGCATAATGGTTTTTCCTGATTATGTTAGATTCTTGGAATTAATATAAAAATAAAGAATAATACAGTAGCCTACTACATAAATTTAGATTATAAAAAATGACGATTCTCCGATCTTCTCGAACCTATCTATTTCTTATAATTAACTTACTCAATTGCGGTCAGGGATACCCTCACACACCCTAGTAGAGAAATCTTAAAATGACAGTTGAAATCCTCAACTGGGTTTGTTTCGCCATTCATTGCCCAATGAGATAAACTCAAAGCTCCAACTGCTAATTATTAATAATCTAAAAATTAAGTTAGATTTGCGTTGTAACTGAAAATTTCTATACCAATCAAAGTATTTTCTATACCAAATAAAAAAAAGCTTAGATTCATTGTAACTAAGTCATGCATTTTAACCCAAGTCTATATTTGAAAATCGGAAATACTCAATTTGAATAAAATACTTTTCCCAACTTTAATTCAATGCACATCTTGCCCTTGTATTTCATTTTAAAATTGATTTCACCAGGTAACAAAGCACTCGATAAAATCCTACGCCCACAGCAAATTGATAGTTACTATAAAAATGTTGATCTTTGCGAAAATGGCCATATCTGGATGAAGACATTTACCGCCATTTATATTATACTGCACTCCGATCAGAGTATCCAGTAGTGTAACAATGAATATACCAGAATGCTTCGACGCTAAGGTATTGCGATAAATATGATGCATAACGACAGCCCATATGATAATGCTCTAACGACTCAGGTTTTAGTCTAAAAAACAGACGGTTTGGTATAAAAAATCTGCTCTTGATTGAAAATGATTCTAATTTTATCTCCTAATAACGAGTAATTGGAGCATAATATAGATGAAAAAAATACTTCTTACTTTAAACGTTGTAGGATTGTTATCAGTGGTCCGCTCATACTCTGCTAAACTGAGTCCGGGCAAAAAGACAACTTTGCAATCATTCATACAACTTATTTCCTTGGAGAACATTTTGATCCAAAATGCAATTGACAAAATACAACTATATACCAGAGTCACAAAGCTTACTGACGTCCTAACAACTGATTGGGATAAAGACATTCAAACAGAAGAAGTTTCCGGCAACTATTAGCTTGGATCCCCTTAAATCATAAAAGACTAAATCACCCAGTTTGGGGGATAGAATACAGTGAGCGAGGCAAAAGTAATCTTGGTATTTTTAACAGACTAGAGCATAAGAATTCTTCAAGACAATTAACACCACTGATTCTTTAATAGCCTTACTTTTGATAAAGAATCGCATTTACTTAAGTAGAAGCTCTTTAGTATGGTAAAATGGTTACTTCTTATTCACTATGCAACATTAATATTATTTCAATTTATATGCGAAATAACAACACAGACAAGTCTTACTCTTCCGAATTGGCTTCTAGCTTATTAACTTTGACACTCATTCTCGTATTGATATACGTTACACAGAGTGTCTTACTTCCCGTAATATTTTCCACGCTAATTTCAATTTCACTTTATCCACTTGCCCGATTATTTGAAAGAATGCAACTTGGTAAAGCTATCTCCGCGATATTGGCCATCATCATAGCCATTGTTGTAATACTTGGATTAAGTTGGTTTATAATTTATGAAAGTATATTTATTGGAAAAAACGCGTCGGCAATCAGCAACAAGGTATTATTATTATTAGAAAATGGTCAAAAATGGGTGGAAACAACCTTTGCAGTTGGACGTGCCGAGATAATGGAAAAACTCCGGGAACAAACAAGCAAAACAATTGCAAATGCCGGAAGTATGCTGTCAATCACGTTTGGTTCTATCGGTAATATCCTAGCTAGCGCAGCTCTAGTACCTCTTCTAAGTTTCTTCATGTTGTACTACCGTGATTTCTTTCGTGAGTTCTTTTTTAAAGCATTCAAATCTTCACCTCAACATAAAGTAAATGAAGTATTAAATAAAATCTACTACGTTGTACAAAGCTATCTCGTTGGCTTAATTAAGGTAATGGGTATTGTTGCTGTTTTAAATACAATAGGATTAATGGTACTAGGAATTGACTATGCATGGTTCTTCGGCTCGCTAGCGTCGCTTCTCATGCTATTACCTTATATTGGGATCACCATTGGATCTATTTTACCCGCACTTTTCGCTTTGGCTGTAAAAGATAACGCCTGGTATGCTGTGGGAATAATTATTTGGTTCCAAGTAGTGCAATTCCTAGAAGGTAACATTATTACTCCTAACATCATTGGCAGCAAAGTCAGCATCAATCCCTTAATGGCAGTTATTAGCATTCTTTTGAGCGGCATGCTATTTGGATTAGCAGGATTAATCATCGCCCTACCTTTAATAGCTACTCTTAAGGTAATATTCGATGCAAACCAGAATATGAAAGCAATAGGGTTCTTGATTGGGGAACCTGAGAAAGAACACTTAAAGCGAAATTCCACACAGGAACTTCTGATGAAATGGGGAATTGTTAAAGTACCTAAAAACAATAAAAATATAAAAATGGATGTTTACTGTCAAGTTGATAAGGAAGTAAACAAAATGACAGACACTGATATAAATTACCAAAAAGTCAATAAATCTGAAGAAATCAATGACAACGCCCCTTTACAGAATAAAGAGAGTTAAAAATAATTACCATTTCGAGCACACTTTATCGCTATAATTGCTCAAGTATGGTACACCTATCTCCCCGATCCCAGTTTTATTATATCAAAATCTGGCTTGATTAATTTTTAACTGTTCAACTGTTCTCCTTACTTCGTTTTAATGGCATCAAAAAAAATTTCATTAGTTCCGATTTCATCTATTCTACGTTATATTCTTTGTTTATAGCCACTGTCATCATCAGTATTAAGGTTCATTATTCTTACCACCTCACCTATGGGTGAAATTTGTCAATTATCGAATTTTATCTAGAAAACACATATTTTGGTATAGAAAACTTACTATTGATCGAAAACTACGCTACCTTGTTAATTACCACTTAATTTGAAAGATTTTTTAAAAAAATTATCTAAGTAAAAAGGAAATTTATGTTATTAAGAAAAAATTACGACATAACGATGTAAAATAGCACAGAAACTTGCTATGATTTACGAATCGAATAATTAGAAAATATAGTCAGATAAAAAACACCTATTACTCTAAGCCCTGTGGGACTGTTTATAGCAGGTTGCTCATGCTCAGCTAAACTGAGTGAGGACATTGTAATTCAAAATCTAACTGATAAAATACAACTATATGCCAGAGTTGCCAGCCTTGTTGACACACCTTTAACTCTGATGGTGGACAAGGCATTTAATCAGAAGAGGTGTCCGATTTTTTTTTGCTGACCATTTACAATTGACAAATACATGAAATTTTACAATCTATTCTTAAATTTTAAATTATTCACTTTAAATAAATCAAACAATGAACAGAATCATTGCTAATAAAATCAAAGTTACCTCAATGCTTTTATTTTTAACAGTATCTTTTTTATCCTGTAAAAGCAATTTAGAGGAAGGCGAGACTCAAACCGTCACTTCAATAACTAGAGGAACAAACCATCAGCTGACAGTAGGCTACTTTAATGGGATTGATAGAATTGGTCCAGAATATGACCTAACAAAAGTTCCGGACCGATTTGATATTGTCAATATCTTCAATCAATTCAAACCACTTTGGGAACTCAGTAGACAACCTGTACATGCTCCAGGCGCGACTCAGCCAACACTTCCCGAAGTACTAGCTGGTGTAAAGAATTTAAAGGAAAAAGGAGTAAAGGTTGTGCAAACTCAATTTCTACGCGAGTTTATGGATAATTTCAAAGATTCGGATCATAAAATTAATTGGACAAATACAGCAGCCGATTATGATGGTTTTGCAAAAGCACTACGAGATACACTCGACAAATGGGGATTCGATGGGGTAGATTTCGATGTGGAGCATGAGCCACAATGTTTGAGCAAAATTGGCTATGATTGGCAAAAGCCCAACTATGATAGGTCTACCTGGTTATCAACGGAAGAACAAATGGGATATCTAAACGCTATGGCGAAGTATTTCGGTCCGAACGCAACATTACCAGCAGGAAAGCCAAAAAAATTATTAATTTTAGATACAAATCTGTCATTTTCATCTCTGGGATATTCAAAGGATTTATTAGCTAAATTTGACTATATCTACATCCAATCATATTACGGTGGTTTTGATACAGCGTTTAGCTATACTGATCAAAATAAAGGACCTGGTATTGCCAAAGAAAAGATAATGCTTATTCCAGCTGATTTCGAAGTTAACCCTAAAAGCTCCAATTTAAAAAATGCTTATATGGATCCGGTAAATGGCAGATTAGTAGGCGGATTTGGTGCTTATGGCTTTAATTTTGACCAACCTGACTACCCTGTGTTTAGAGAGATGATCAAAACACTCAATCCAACTGGCGAATAAAGCATTGGTATATACCGACACTGCTTTGCTCCCTGTCATCACATGAGGTCTATAGTTCTATAAAAAACTATTGATCGGCGTAATATTGAGAATAAGTTAACCATGATGGTTAGCTTATTCTCAATATTATGGTTTTAATAGATACAATAAATGGATACTTCAATACGCTTCAACAGACAAAGCTTTGATTTTCAGCAATTTCAAATCAACCCTACCTGCGGCTTCAAAATTTGAACAAGGTAAAAAATACACCTACGAAATTGAACTGAAAGAAGATGGAATCTCATTTCCTCAGGCTATTGCGATAACGGCTACAATCACCTATTGGGATAATGTTCCGTCCGGCTCTTACACCGTTATAACCAAGATGACGATGTAACGCCTCCAGCCAGTGAGGACACAGAAACTTTTGGTACTGTTACCATTACAAGTACTACATGACCAAAAATTGCAGCCTATACCAATTTTGACAACAAGATATTGAGCTTCACAGATAATTTTGGAACTGCGGATCTGCGAACAATTCCTACTTATGGTGAAGGTACAAATACACACATTTGGTTGCCGATTTAAGATGCATTGTTAGCAATTGCTGGGGTTTCTGTTTCTGGCTATATTAAATTGAAAATTAAATTTTATGCTGCCGCTAATATTAAGCCTTCTATCGAACATTTTCTCTGTGTTATTATGATATCATTTTTCATTTAAATACAACACAAAGCAGACTGTTTCGAAATAAAACTGTACAGTAAACAGCTAGCACCTTACGAGAATAGATCAATTAGGAATACTCAATCATTTTTCATACAAAAGGTCAATATTTTATACAAAAACAGATCGTGTTTTCATTTATTAATGACTAGAAATTCGTCAAACTAAAGTCTTTTTTTGCAAAAGGATTAAAAGAAAGTCCTAGGCTTAGGTAAAAAGATGGATCTGCAGAAGCTTCCCAAACATAGTTGTTTTGCCGTTCTTTTTTCTCAAATATCCGTGATCCCGAAATGGTCTTCATCCCAGATTTGACGGTTGCAATGAATGATCTTCCCAGATTATGCTCATAGGTTAATCCTGAATTGATTTCCATCTGACCTAAGGTATAAACTTTATCTGACCCCAAAAAGTCGTAGAGATAGAATATCGTCGTGTTAAGATCTGAACCCAACGAAAGGCGGCAATGTTCCAGTCAATATACCACGAAGGCGCTCTATCCCTTTCTCACTCCCATCGGTGAGGACACTGGCCGAGTAAATGGCGGTTTTACCGAATAATTTCGAAAAGTAAATAAAATTAAGTGATTCATAGTGGTATTGAAAATCCTGTGTCCGTTGTTTTAACTGTTGCGTGTTCCAATCGGATTCCTGTAAATTTACAGAAGTATACTGGTAGCCAAGACTAGTACCCAGCATCCAGTTGCGCCGCTTTAAAAAATTCATATTTAGACTTCCTCCGGCCTGATGGAATGATTCCACCTTGCCTTGGGTGCTGGCGGCGCCTTTATAGTTTTTGGCACCAAGATATCCATATTAACATAAAACAGGACTATATTCAAAACCAGATGGAAAATCCAATCTAAATAGTCGAATATAGTTTCATATTTATCCCATTTTTTATCAACAAAAAGACAAAATGCCAAAAGAGATATACCGCCGATATGTCTAACAATTCCATATTTTTTTGAATTTATTAAGCGTAAAAAAAAGTCTTGCCTCAGAAAATAACGATCGGACAAACCGTCATAGTAATGTTTATATTTATCCATACATTCAATAGAAAAGTCCAGAAGTTACAACATTGGCAATTAGGTCAATTCAAATTCAATCGTGCATTTTTTGTAGAAAATAAATTTTCCGATTACAGGGATAACACTTATACCGTCGCAACGGCAAGAAAAACAAGAACAGTTTCACCCAGCTCGCTCTTGGAACACGTGTATACAATAGTGTCCCACAGTAGGGACAATCTTTATGCGAATCTGTTCTTTTTTGCATTATACTGTTCTAACTTTAAAATGGTCAGACCTTCACTTAAAAAGGCACACTATAAAGTACGCCTTATCGACAGTTATTAGTCTACCCTACAATAAAACCTGTACTAATTTTATTATCTCAAAAATAGGTATAATAGAAATACCAGCACATCTTACTAGACCAAACAACATATTTACTATACGAACAAATACGTATATGAAACGTTCGTATAAAATTTTACTCTTATGCCCTCTATTGCGGTTTTAAGTTAGCAATGATACCTTGCGAATAGACCATGCTTCTCGAAATACTTCCATCTGTTTTTTTGACAGCATAATCGGCATCCATAATAAAATTCATCATACCTGTACCCGGAGAATTGGCTTTAAGCCATTGCGCAATTTTGATCTCTTCACCACGGGGAGTAGCCTGCCCTGGAGTAATTGCTGGGCCTCCACCTACACCGATCAATACTTTTTTTGCGTCTCCCATTGCATCAGCATAGGGTTTCAGCACAGCAGCAATTTCAGAGGATGTATTCCAGTAACTCATTGTGTTCACATAATCCAGGTATTGATTTGCATTTTTAATGTGACTAATATTATATTGATTGTAGTCTACGACAGCTAGAATTTTTCCGTTGTTGGCTTTAGGACCAAAATATTTCCCTAACGCCGGTAGTAAATGAGTCGAGGTAGGCTCTCCTTCTAAATCAATTTCGACACCGTCTAATTTCCACTTTTCTGTAAAAGCAAGACAAGTTTTTGCAAAAAGATCAGCATCCTGCGCATCAACAACTTTCGGTGTAAAAATGGAAAAGATAACCCGGATCCCTCTATCTTGGATCAACCGGATACCATCTACAATGGTATCCGGAATTTCCTCCTTCTGAATAGGCATATTATATTCGCTATCAAATCTATTGGTTATTTTCCATGTGCCATCAGAGCCTTTGCTTTTGTCAAAAACGAAAAGGTGGACGATGTCTGTACCTTCTGGAACATCTTCAGCCTTAACAAGACCAAAATCGGCTATTTTATATTCCGGAAGTACCCCCCAATATTCGACAAAAAGCGGATACTTTAGTTCCCCAGGTGTGACCGTTTCATCAACAGGCTCCATCGTACTTTTTTCACAGGAATTTAGCCCGACCATACTAAGCGTCCCAAATAGACACAGCACAGTTCTATATTGCTTTAAATTAAACATATTTTGAATTTTAGCTTGAATAAAATGATTAATAATAGTTTCTATTTCCGCACACACCGGACATTTTTCATTTGGCTCTGAATCACATTGACACCAATTATTGATACATTGAGCAAACTTGCAAAAAGATCAGCAGAATTTCCCCCAAGAAGATTTTTTGAACCAGAATAATACCAGGCACCAAGTCCCGCCAAACCGCCCAAGTCCAACCCGGAGCTACCTGTCCATAGCTCTACACGGGTACCATAATTCCCGAATGTAGCCTGTACAACACCATTCAGTAAACTCACTGCAGTACTGCCACCATTGAAGTTAAAATGGAGCTTATTATTGGGATAAGGAGCAGCCACACCGACAGCATCGTACTCATAGTAACCTCTGTTATTTACGGTACCGTAAGCTGGCGTCTTCCCACCCAATCCAAGTAAACCTGTTAACTTCCTAAAATCGCTTTCGCTTGCCTGCCGCCATATTCCTGCAGGATATACCTGTGCACAGGGATCACTATTGATACCAAATTGATCTGGAACGAGCCCTTTAAACGAAAAATAAGTGTTCCTAGCATTGGAATGAGCGTAGGTGTGATGAAAACGATAAGGATTATGTCCGGCTTGATAATAGAGATTCTGACGTGCCCAGCGCACAGCATCTATGGTCAAGGGTGACTCCACCAAATTCACCAATAGGCGATGGCTATTTCCCAAAACCGGCGTAATATTAAATGCGAAATTAACGGGCGCCGAAAACTGACGAATAGTATTATCATCTATGCGAATGCTCAAGTCAGAAACGCCCACTTTAATACCACCTGTTACCGCCATTGGATCAGCCGTATACACATAGGTTATTTTATCATCCTGATAAAGTGGATCGACATCTTTAAAAACAGTAAGGGGCATTTCTTGATCTGCCGATACCAAGTCAGATAATCCGCCTGTAACTACATCAATTGTAGCTGTCTTTATGCCAGTAACGTTAACCTTGGCCCCCGTCATATTGGCAAACATGCCTTGCGAGTTCAACTCAACAGCCAACCGTGCAAATTTATGTTTAAATGTAATATCAATCGGTACATTTATATTGCCTGCTCCGGTTGGTACAACAACTTCTCCGCTTGTATATAAAATATCTTTACCTGCAGGAAGAACGATTTTTGTACTTTCTTGCAATATATCCGGAACATCTTCTGCCGTATTATAGGAAAGTGCCGCCCACCTGTATGTCGTACCTTTCAACACATCAATTGAAGCCTGTGTACCGGAAGTCAGTAGGGTCGATGAAATCAATCGACTGCCGTCCTGAGAAAAAAGGTACAGGCGGTATTTTACCCCATTTTCTATTGTCACAGCTTTTAAACTTTGGGCCAATAAGGGATTAGAAGCCGCCTTAGCTGAACTTCGAAGCGGAAGATAATTATCTACGGATAAAAGAGCATCAAATTCAGGATATTCTAAAACTTTTGTCATGCCGCTTTTCTCCTCAGTAGTTTTTGCCTCTGTACCTGAGGTCGAGACAGTGATACTTTCATCTATTCCTGTAATTTTCAATGTTAATTTTGTACCGATGATATCGGTCATTTCTTCCGCTTGCTCGCGGTCTTTCGAGCAGCCGGTGAAGAAAAGCCCCCCAGCCAAAAGTAATGCGATTGGTAGAGCCGTGCCCTTGATCGCTTTGATGTGTACTCGTCTCATAAAATGTTTAAGTTTAATTAGATTATTGGTTATTAAAAATCTACGTTTCCACTCCCCCCCGTCCCGGTACCCGGATCAGTGGCATCGGGATTGGTTGGGGGCGATAGTGTAGCTGATCCTGCAGCAATTCCCTGTTCTAACGCTATCACGAGGCTATAGATACAAGGGACTTCACACTTTTTTTTGATTTTTCATGTGCTCACAATTTTGGTTTATCGTTTATTTTTAAGTTTGAACTTCTGAATTAGCTGTTATACGCATCAGACAAATCATTCAGTCAGACCCCAAATTTGTCAAGAAAGGGGTCCGATCAACAAAAGAATCCTTACAAAAATTTAAAAATCAGATTACTTAATAAAAGTACATACATCACTTACACTTTCTTAAAAATAGACTAGATTACAATTAAAAATGTCATTACTATACCAAACACGATATTTTCTATACCAAGCAAAAAAAGTCCCTGCATTGCTGCAGGAACTTTCACTACTACTCTCTATTCTATTCATTATGACACATCCATATCGATTAGACCTTTATTGATAAGGCATCTCTTTTAGCAGGATTTCTTCCGCCCAAATATAGCGTCACTTTTAATGTCCCAGAAATTTTCTAGACCAAATTACACCCGCTAAATAAGATGAAACAGATCTGTGCTGCATGTTAATTTCGCACACAACGCACACTAAATCTCTGCCCTACTGGAGGAGTTACATTTCCTCCCCAAGTAATTGCAGGCGGGGTTTCACTGCCCGTATACACATACCCACCGTTGGTATGAAAATACTGTTTACCAAATGTAGCACCATCTTTTGTCCAATATCCAGCCTCTATCTGACGTTTAGTCGAAGGGTTCGAAATATTATAGCCACTTGTAATACCAAAATCATGATAACCAGCCATTGGCAGTGTTAATTTCTGCGCATAAATCGGATAGCCTGAATTGATTACCGTGTTTTCATCCGCATATTGTATACCAAGGAAACCATTCCCTATTCCTTTGCCACTCAGATCATTATTGGAAAGTGTACTCGCCAAGAAAACAGTATTTGAGGCTACATTCCGAAGCTTCTCAAAATCTCCCTTCGTAGGTAATCGCCATGTTCCGGCAGGAAATACCTTCTGGCAAATATCTTGTGGGAGATTACTCCAATAAAAAGTTTCAAAACCGTGATCCACATTATTCATCGGATCGGCCATTAAAAAAACACTATTACCTTCATACAAATTGACATCATATCCCTTGACATTACTTCTCGCCCATTGCACACCAGCAACATTAACAGCTGACTCAACTAATTTGATGTCCACTTTATACGCATGACTCTTGACAAACGTAAACTCGCTATCGTTTTTTAAAGCGACCGTAGGTGACTTGAAATTTATGAGCGCCGACCCCGGGTAATTGCTATTATTTGGTGCATTAAAATCAAATCTCCTTACGTTGAAATTACCCAGTTTAGCCTTTAATGTATTAGCAGCAATGACTGTACTATTGTCAATAGTATGCAAGGTAAATGTATTTTGGTAAGCTCTAGGAGCTGGAGTTTGCGAGCCAGAGATATCATCAACGATAAAAGCAGTCGCGTTTTGATACTCACCATTAAATATATTGAGGTCACCATATTTCAGTACGCCATTGGTGCCAGCTAATAGTTCCAATTGCGGAACTCCAGACATAATGCCCGATACACCCAGTGTATTAACCACGACCTGAACGCGTGCAGTATTGCGATTAAAGGTAATCGCCAAATTATTAACTCCTGCTTGGGTGGTCAGGGTACCATTTGCCCACACAACATCCTTATTTTTTAATCCTGCTTTATCCACCACACCATTCTTGACATCCGGCACAGTTCCCGCCGAATTTGTAGAAAAAGCGTACCAGTTATACGTTTTATTGGCATCTACCGATATCGGTAAAGTAGGTGTTACACCAGATTTTAAAACGACATTTGCTTTGGGCGCATGTTGATGATCCACATCGGCAGCATCATAAATCACAAGTCTATACTCAATTCCATTGCGCATCTTTGTCGTCGAAGCCTTTGTTGCTACTGCAGTAGTAGATGCCGCCGCTCTAGCACCGCTACTGATTCCATCACCCTCAAGAAGTGCTTGTTTTTCAACACTTACCACCGCATCAAAACCATCGACAGAAACCATTTTTTCTTTCGCTATAACGGCCGTCTGTAGACCGACCGCAGTTCGCCCGTTGGAAGCACTTAATGCGATTTCTCGCGCATCGGCAATCCCTTCCACACGAACTGAAAGTACGGTCCCTTCAACTGTAGCTGTGATCTCCTCCTGATCTTTTTCGGAGCAACTGCTCATGACAACTGATATCCCCCCAAGAATGAAACAATACTGTACTATTCTTCTTAAATTACTCTTCATTTTCTTATTTATGTTTATTTTAAAACTCTGAAATGCCATCACCAACAGTTCCTTTATCGTCCCAATCAGTAACATCTGGTTGACTGGGATTTACCACCGCTGAGCCAGCAGCAATAGAATATTCCATGGTTAACTGATTCACTTTAATCATTGGTGGCACATAGTTCATTTTTTTTGTTTTCTTTAATTCGTCTCTCATGATTACATTATTATCTAAAATTGTTTTTAATCTCTTAATTATGACTAAGCCCTATTTATATTATGCAATTATCGATTTGGTGACACAAAGCAATTCACTTATATCTAATACAACTAAGCTGGTCAAAGATAGATAGGCATCAAAAGGCCTGCAATTTTTCTAGACCAACTTGCTTTTTTTCTATACGAAGCAAGGAATACTCTTTTTTCAACTTTGTATTTATAAAAAT